>CANSYV010000383.1 GCA_947651335.1 uncultured Lachnospiraceae bacterium | reverse complement strand
TATGGGGTATATCCACGCCGGAAAAATTCTGTTTTAAAAAATTTTTCCAGTAAACTCAATGAAGTCTCGTCCAGAATTCTGCTGGGGCGGCCCAAGGAGATTTTGTCCAGTAATTTCTGGGTGATCACCAGGGCTGTCCGGGAGGAAGTGGTGAAGTACACCAGTTACAATCCTTATATAGATGGGATTTTCTACCGCATCACCCATAATATCGGCAATGTACCGGTAGAACACTTTAAACGGGAGTCAGGAACCTCCAACTATACCTTGCGCAAATTGATGGGGCTGTGGCTGGCATACTGGAATTATTCGGTGATTCCCCTGCGGATATCCTCTGTGCTGGGGATGTTTTCCGCGCTGGGGGGCTTTCTGGCAGCTGTGGTGGTTGTGGTGAAGAAGATGATATCTCCGGATATCCCCGCAGGGTGGGCCTCCACCATCTGCGTGATGGTATTCTTCTTCGGACTGGTTCTGATGGTACTGGGTATTATTGGGGAATATCTGGGTAAAATGCTTCTGACACTGAATCATACCCCTCAATACATTGTGAGAGAGACGGTTAATATCACGGATATGGAGAAAAGATGAAAAAATTGATAATACTGGGAGCCGGAATTTATCAGGCTCCCCTCATACGGCAGGCGAAAGAGCTGGGACTGTTTGTCATTGTGGTGAGCAGTCCCGGGGATTATCCGGGGTTTGCCCTGGCCGATAAAGTGTATGAAACAGATACCCGGGATCAGGAACGCGTGCTGGAGATTGCACAGTCAGAAAGGATTGATGGTATCTGTACCTCCGGTACAGATGTGGCTGTGCGAACCATTGGCTATGTGTGCCAGAAAATGGGACTCCACGGTCTCTCCTATGAAGCGGCCTGCCAGGTGACAGATAAAGCGCTGATGAAGGATGCTTTTTATCAGAAGAAAGTGTCCACCCCCAGACATATCCGGGCATCTTCTCTGGAAAAGGCACGGCAGGCGGCTAAGCGTCTGGGGTATCCGCTGCTGGTAAAAGCGGTTGACAGCTCCGGAAGCAGGGGGATTGTCATAGTGGAAAGAGAAAGCCGGCTGGAGGAGGCTTTTTCCCGTGCACTGCAGGTCTCACGAAAAGACTATGTGCTGGTGGAAGAATATATCCGGGCAGAGGAAATCGGGGTAGACGGATTTGTGAAAAACGGAAGTCTGGTATTTATGGCTCCTCATGAGAAGTATCTGTTCAGGGGCGAGCAGGTGACTGTGCCTGCCGGACACAGCTTTCCGTATGTCACAACAAAGAAACAGATGCGTGAGATTCAAAAGCAGATGCAGCTTGCCATAGAAGCTGTGGGACTGGACGAGTGCCCTGTGAATGCGGATGTGCTGGTGGATGGGAATAAAGTATGGATTCTTGAGATTGGGGGGCGTACAGGAGCCACCTGCATTCCGGAATTGATCTCTTTGCACTATGGATTTCCCTTTTACCAGAGAATCATCCAGAATGCTTTGGGAGAATCGGTACAGTTTCCCAGGCTTGTTCATGTTCCCTGCCAGGGGAGGCTGCTGATGAGCCCCATTGATGGAGTGATCACCGGTATCGACGAAGAAAGGCTGGACAGCCTTCGGCAAAGAGGTGTACAGATTGTCATAGACTACCCTGAAGGCCATAAAGTGCAGGCAATGAAAAACGGTACGGACCGGGTGGGGCATGTGGCTGCAAAGGCGGCCTCAGAAGCTGAGTTTACGGCTGTTTATGACCAGGTGCAGTCAGCGGTTCAAATAGGCGGCCAGACATTGTATCAGCTGAACCGGCGGGCAAAAGACGGGGAGGATGGAAAGAACAAATGAGTACAGAGTCAGCAAAAAACTATGGCGGAGCAGGGGTGCTGGATTATATCAAGCTTCATCTGAATATACTGCTGTTTTCTTTTACAACCGTGTTTTCAAAGGCAGCTTCCGTGCAGTTAAGTGAATATGGACTGCATTCCCGGCTGCTGTATGTATTTGCGTTTCTTATGCTGCTGAACTGCGGGATTTACGCCCTTGCATGGCAGCAGGTGATTAAAAAATTCCAGCTGAGCATTGCCTATGCCAATAAATCGGTGTATTTGATCTGGGGGCAGCTGTGGGCTGTGGTGATTTTTGGAGAACATTTGACCTTTGGGAATATCCTGGGACTGATTTTTGTGTTTGCAGGGGTGATGGTGGTGTCTTATGAATAGATTTTATCTAATGTTAATGTTTGTGGGAACTTTTTTCGCCGCTGTTTCCCAGATTCTGCTGAAGCAGAGTGCGGACCGGACATACAACAGGCCGTTTGGCGATTATCTAAACTGGCGTGTGATTACGTCATATGGGATATACTTTGGGATTTTATTTCTGAATACCTGGTGTTATACGAAAATTGATATGAAATATGGTTCCATCATAGATACCTGCTGTTATGTATTTGTGATGCTGCTGTCCTGCCTGATTTTAAAAGAAAAAATCACCCGCAGAAAACACAAAAATCAGTCCCAGGATATTCCCAAAGGTCAAATGTT
>CANSYV010000382.1 GCA_947651335.1 uncultured Lachnospiraceae bacterium | reverse complement strand
AATGTAAATGATTATTTCAAGGGACTTATTGCGGCGTCTTATGCTGATTTGGATGCTGTTTGGGAAAAGCTATTCAGACATTATGCCTGTGCTGGTGTTATATACAGCGGCAGGCTGTATACTGGGCCATAACTTTCCCATTACCATGGGATTTAAGGGCGGGAAAGGCATCGCCGCGTCTGTAGGGATGCTGCTGGCATTTGACTGGAGGCTTTTTCTTGCCGCGTCCGTGGTATTTTTTGCCCTGTTTTTTTTGTTTCACTATGTTTCCCTGTGTTCCATTGCCTCTTATTTGACCACCTTTCTCCTGACGATTATTTTTGGAAGGATGGGATACTATAATCTGGAATTCAGAGAGCGGATGGAATTATATATTATCATGGGCATCCTCACATTACTGGCTTTCTGGCGGCACCGGGCAAATATCCGGCGGCTGTTTCAGGGAACAGAGAGCAAAATTACTTTTTCAAAAAAGGAGGGCTGATTATGGCGAAAATTGGGATACTGGGAGCAGGCAGCTGGGGAACGGCTTTGTCGCTTCTTCTGGATGATAATGGGCATCAGGTACAGGTCTGGTCTGCATTTGAAGACGAAGTGGACATGCTGAACCAATACCATGAGCATCAGGCGAAACTGCCAGGGGTAAAAATCCCCGGGACGGTTCATTTTACAACAGATTTGGAAAATTGTGTCCGGGACCAGGAGATTGTGGTGCTGGCGGTTCCTTCTCCTTTTACCAGAAATACCGCGCACAAAATCAAAGCCTTTGTAAAAGAAGGACAGAAAATTGTGAATGTGGCAAAGGGAATCGAAGAGAGTACACTGATGACCCTGAGTGAGTTGATAGAAGAAGAAATTCCGCAGGCGGATGTGGCTGTTCTGTCCGGTCCCAGCCATGCGGAGGAGGTGGGCAGAAGACTTCCCACCACCTGTGTGGTCAGCGCAAAGACACAGAAAACGGCAGAGTATCTCCAGTCTGTCTTTATGAGTCCTGTATTTAGGGTCTATACCACACCGGATATTCTGGGAGTGGAGCTGGGGGCAGCCCTTAAAAATGTAATTGCCCTGGCTGCAGGAACAGCCGACGGGCTTGGGTACGGAGACAACACGAAAGCGGCATTGATTACAAGAGGCGTGGCGGAAATCTGCAGGCTGGGAGTGAGCATGGGGGCAAAAATGGAGACTTTCTACGGCCTTTCCGGCATGGGAGATCTGATTGTGACCTGCGCCAGCACCCACAGCCGGAACCGGAAAGCAGGGTTTTTGATCGGACAGGGAAAGACCATGACAGAAGCCATGGATGAAGTGAAGATGGTGGTGGAAGGGGTGTATTCTGCGAAAGCGGCCAAGGGCCTGGCGGAAAAATATCAGATAGAGATGCCCATTGTGACGGAAATCTGTAAAGTGTTGTTCGAAGATAAGCCCGCCTCCTGCGCGGTCAATGACTTGATGCTGAGGGATAAGAAGGTGGAATCTCCTGACCTGCCCTGGCAGCAGACAGGTTACTGTCCACGCAGTGAACAGTAACAGATGAAAGGTCAAAAGGCCACGTCGCGCAGGTCTTCCGGAAGACTGGCACTGCGGTAATTCTTGTTCAGCTGGTCGATGGCATCCATGTCCTCATCTTCCAGGACAAAATCAAAAATATCTCCATTGCTGATAATGCGTTCCTCCCGGGAAGATTTGGGGATGACAGCCACGCCCTTTTGTATAATCCAGCGCAGACCGATCTGTGCCGGTGTTTTTCCGTATTTTACCGCCAGAATGCAGATTACATCGTCGTCCAGGTAAGCACCTCTGGCCAGAGGCGCGTAAGCCTGGACGGCGATGCCTTTGGCATGGCAGTATTCCACCAGATTTTTCTGATACCAGTAAGGGTGGAATTCAATCTGGTTTACTGCCGGTGTGATCTCGGAGACACTGGCCAGTTCTTCCAGATGGCGGATTTCAAAATTGCTGACTCCGATAGAACGGGCAGCGCCTTTTTTATAAAGGGCTTCCAGC
This sequence comes from uncultured Lachnospiraceae bacterium, assembly GCA_947651335.1. Taxonomy (GTDB): domain Bacteria; phylum Bacillota; class Clostridia; order Lachnospirales; family Lachnospiraceae; genus MGBC164599. The sequence goes on along the minus strand of CANSYV010000382.1, from coordinate 514 downwards.
TCTTTCCAGGTGCCCAGGTAACAGCCGGGGACCGGCCAATGGACCAGGTATAAATCTACATAATCAGTCATGAGCCGTTCCAGGCTTCTGGAAAAAGACCCTTCTACATCGCCCAGTCTTTGGGCATTGTTCCAGATTTTCGTTGTGAGGAACAGTTCTCTGCGGGGAATGCCGCATTCCCGGATGCCTTTTCCCACTCCGTCCTCGTTCATATAAGCAGAAGCTGTGTCGATTAAGCGGTATCCTGCATTCACTGCACATCGGATCGTTTTTTCTGCTTCACGTTCATCGGTTATTTTATACATGCCAAGTCCTAAGACGGGCATTTCATTTCCTGAATTTAACTTCTTTGTATAAGATGAAGCCGTTGTTGTCATGTAAACCTCCTTAAAACAGCGCACTGCAATTTCTGCTGGAGTATATCATATAAATGTGAAGTTAATGCAAGAAAAGTATTACAAAAATAATAAATCCATATATTTCAAGTATCCTTCCTTTTAGATTCAAGGTTTTT
>CANSYV010000381.1 GCA_947651335.1 uncultured Lachnospiraceae bacterium | reverse complement strand
GGACGGCTCAGGGATCAATATCCCTACTACAAAGGAAACTCTGGAAGAATTCGGGTTCCGCGTAAAAGTTCCTGTTATGATGACGGTAAAGTTCATAAAAAGCCAGCGGATTCAGCTTCATACGCTGTTTCAGATAGCCGGGCTTTGATATTTCCATTCCCGGATGTGCGGTTTTCATATAATTTCGTAATTCCAGGCTCAAAGTAATCCCCCTCCGGTTGATCATGGTAAACAGAAGATCTTTCAGCGGCATTTTTCTGTTTCTTATAAAAGAGGACGGATTCCCATTTCTGCAAAAATCATGGAATTCATCCTGATGGATCAAACTGATATCACAACAGGTACGTTTTTGAGAGTTTTTCATAAAATCACCTGCCTTAAGAGAAAAACATCAGCTATTTACTTTTATTATACAATAAAGATACAGAAAAAAGGAACCTTTTACAATTTAAAATATAAAAGATTCCTTAAGTTAATGACATTGTCTAAGGAGGGGGTTTTTGACAACACCCCCCTTTTTTGACGCCACACCTCGAAGCGCGGGCTGATAGCAGGATTTGATGCCTGATGGGGAAATGGAGGTGATGGGATGGCAAAATCGAAAGATAAAAGACTGACAGCAGCAAAATACATGCCGCCGTTGCGGAAAAGACAGCCAGACGAAGAATACGATATCCGGAAAGACGAAGTTCTCAAATGGGTTATCAGCAGGCCGGAACTTGTAAATGTGCTGGTGTCCAAGCTGAAAGACTGGGGGTACATACGCTATGACCTAGGAACGCATACCTGGCAGGGGGTGGACTATGAAGCCGATTGAGTTTTTTATGCCGATGATACTGCCCACCTGCACCCACCAGGAAAAGCAGGTGCGTGTGGTAAACGGCGGGCCGGTGTTTTATGACCCGCCAGCTGTCAAAGCGGCACGTCAGAAGCTGACAGCGCATCTGGTACAGCACAGGCCGGACAAGCCGGTTGACAAAGGATGCAGGCTGCTGGCTAAGTGGTACTGGCCTGCAGACAAACACCACAGCCGGGGCTACCGGACCACAAAACCAGATACAGACAATCTTCAGAAGCTGCTGAAAGACTGTATGACAGCCGCCGGATTCTGGAAAGACGATGCACTTGTGGCGGAGGAGATGGCTGGAAAGTACTGGGATAATCTGCCTGGAATTTATATCCGGATTGAGGAGCTGCCATGACCCACCAGGAAAAGACAGAGCTGTGGGAGCGGTACCCGGAAGTCTGGGAGATGTTCGTGGAATTCAATGGTATTACCCAGGAAGATGGAGGCGCCTGGAAACGGCTGGTGGACAGGGCGGATCAGATTAACGATGCCTATCATCTTCCAGTAGTGGAACAGCTGCTGATAGAGACGGTTGACCAGCTGGAGAAGATATCGAGAAAAAGAGGTGGATATAAGTGAGTATTGACGCAGCCTTAATGATTCAAAAACAGGGTGCGGCTATTGGAAACAGAGGGAAAAAGCGGCTTCCAGTGAAGGAAGTCTGCTATTCAGAATACGGCGGAAAAATCCTGTCAGATAATGCTGTGGGTATAGAGTACGTCGAAACAAAACACGGCACAAAGCTGTTTTTCCACAGCAGGTGCCGGGAAAGGATGAGAAATGACTAACGGAGATTGGATCAGAAGTTTGACAGACGGGGAACTGGAAGAAAAAGTATTAAATGCGTGCAGTAATTTCAGCTGTGGGGAATGCCCGATGAGAAACGCACGTGGGAAATGCGTGACAGAGACAGACAGAACTACAGTGCTGGAATGGCTGGAAAGTGAGCGTGAAAAATGAATGACCAGAAATTGGCAGAAAAGAGCAGGGCGGAAGAAAGGCAGAGAAGGCAGGAGGCCCTTGAACGGGTAAAGCGCGGGGAGCCGCTGAAGGCTCCTCTGTGGAAGGAAGACTACATACTGGGATATGCCTTTTGCTGTCCGGACTGCAAACGGGCTGCCTGGGGCAGTGGAGCGTGTAAGTGTGGCACGGAGATATGTTTTGGCCTGCCGCATGTCCATTATACTGGCAGGATTAAGTGGGAGTAAGAAACGGAGGAAAAAGGATGAAAGATATGCAGAAAACGATTAGGGAGCTTAACACTTTGGAGGCAATCTGTCGAGAAAAAGCGGCCAAGCAGGGAGAAAGAGGGTACCCCTGGGGCAGTTTTTGTGAGACGCTAAAAACGGCAATAGCAGCCTTGGGAGAAGCCGAAAAGCATGGATTGGACAAATGGAACCTTACAGAGAGCGGCCTGCCAGATGATAATACTGACGTGCTGGTAACTGTACAGGAGATGATGCCTAACGGAGACGTATACCGCGCCATTGACTGCATCATAAATGAGGGGGACGGGCCATTTTGGGCCGCGCATCACGGGGCATGGGACCGGGTGCTGGCCTGGGCATCGATGCCGCCAGTGTATGTGCCTGATGAAAGCAGAAAGAAGGACGTTTAGATGGCTGTGGAGGGAAGTATGAAAGATAGATTCGATATAGACCAGGTAATAAAAATAACAGGATTAG
>CANSYV010000380.1 GCA_947651335.1 uncultured Lachnospiraceae bacterium | reverse complement strand
GAATATCATCGGATATTCCCACCAGTTTCGGCTCACCTTCAAAGCTGGGCAGAGGATTTCCATCTCCCTGGTAAGTGTGGATAAAATGTCCCTCTCCCGGCACGCAGTTCTCATAGGCAAAGGTATAGCGGCTGCAGGAATCTGTATGGCCGCTGCTGCATTTTATGATGGACATGGCATAATTGTAGCCGCCATTTTCAATATGGAGAATCCCGGAGATACGCGGGGTATAATTGGGGGCATCCGGCTCAAATTCCCGGCAGCGCAGCGACTGTTCAAATGTCATCTGTCTGTCCATGCCGTCATATATGGTATCTGTCTGGTCCCCATTGGTGACAATGGTTTTATTTCCCAGCACACGGACAGGAGCATAGATGACCAGGCTTGGGTCTGTCATTTTATCCGGTTCAAATGCCTGGGTGCGGATTCCATCGCCGTCTTCCACGAAAATCCGGTTCCGGCTGTTTTCGCTTCTTCCCATTATAAAATAGGCTGCTGCCGCCTTTTTCCCGTCCGGGCTTCTGCCGATGATAATCCCTCTGCCGGGATAAGCATTACTTTTTAGTTCCTGCTCCAGCGAAATCATTTTCATTTGGCTGCCTCCTTTAAATTCTCCATTTTTTTATGTACATCTTCTTTAAATTGTTCCCACTTTTCCGGATTTTCAACAAAATATTTCGGGCAGTTTTTTCCGGTCACATCGTAGTGGCGTATAATATCATCTGTTGATAACATAAAACGGCTGCAGAGCCAGGCTGTGAGATCCACCAGTGAATTGTATGTGGCTTTTTTCAGCTTCCCCGTCTCGTCCGGGTGGCAGCACTCAATGGACAGTGTGTCCACATTCCGTTCATTGGTTGCATAGGACATCTCACTGCTGGGGATACATTGTATGATTTCCCCCTCCAGCCCAATGACGAAATGGCTGCTCACCTGGGTCTGCTGGCTGTCCTTGAGATTTTCAAAATAATCTCTGTTCTGCTGGGCTGTGGCCCCCGGATTTGCCGTATAGTGCACGGCAATGCCATTGATTTGTTCCAGGGGAATGGCCGGCCTGGAATAATCATTGACGGTGAGAAGCTGCACATCCAGCGGCGGCGCTCCTTCCCAGGAAACCTCTTCGCGCAGCTGGGCCTTCTTTTCCTTCTCCTTTTCTCCGGCCCGGTTCCACACTGCCCTGGCGGCCAAAATCAGGAGAAGGACTGAGCAGACACACAGACAAAAAATGATCACATTGCGCCTTCGTTCTGCGATTCTTTTCGAACGGCGGTACTTCTTTCTGTAATTATTCATCTACACTGTAATTGGGCGCTTCCTTGGTAATATGAATATCATGGGGATGGGATTCCTTCAGCGACGCGGCAGATATTTTTATAAACTGCCCGGTGTTTTTCAGAGTCTCCACATCCTCTGCGCCGCAGTAGCCCATACCGGAGCGCAGCCCTCCGATTAACTGGAATATGGTATCTTCCACAAAGCCTTTATACGCCACCCGGCCTTCCACACCTTCCGGCACCAGTTTTTTCGCATCTGACTGGAAGTAGCGGTCCTTGCTTCCGTTTTCCATGGCAGCAATGGAACCCATTCCCCGGTACACTTTGTACTTTCTTCCCTGGTACAGTTCAAAGGTTCCCGGACTCTCATCACATCCGGCGAAAAGACTTCCCATCATACATACATTGGCACCTGCCGCGATGGCTTTTGCCATATCGCCGGAATACTTAATACCACCGTCGGCAATAATGGGAATTCCGTGGGGAGATGCTGCCTCGTAACAATTCATAACCGCAGTCACCTGGGGCACGCCGATGCCTGCAATCACGCGGGTGGTACAGATGGAACCCGGTCCGATTCCCACCTTCACCGCATCTGCGCCTGCCGCGATCAGGTCCTGTGTGGCAGCGGCTGTGGCTACATTTCCGGCAATCACCTGTGCCTGGGGAAATGCTCCTTTGATTTCCCGCACTGCCTGCAGAACGTTCTCCGAATGACCATGGGCCGAATCCAGCACAATCACGTCCACCTTGGCATTCACAAGGGCTTCCACCCGCGCCAGTACATTGGAAGTAATTCCTACAGCAGCGCCGCAGAGCAGGCGTCCCTGGGCATCCTTTGCTGATGCGGGATAGCGGATTTGTTTTTCAATATCTTTGATGGTAATGAGACCTTTTAAATTAAAATTTTCGTCTACAATCGGCAGTTTTTCTTTCCGGGAACTGGCCAGAATTTTCTTTGCCTCCTCCAGAGAGATGCCTTCTCTGGCTGTGATCAGCCCCTCCGAAGTCATGGATTCTTTGATCTTCTTACTGAAATCCTCCTCGAATTTCAAATCACGGTTGGTGATGATTCCCACCAGCTTCTTACCATTGGTGATGGGGACACCGGAAATCCTAAACTTGGCCATCAGCTCATTGGCATCTTCCAGTGTGTGCTCCGGTGACAGAAAGAATGGATCTGTGATAACGCCATTCTCTGAACGCTTGACCATATCCACTTCTTCGGCATTGGCATCATTCACAAAAATATGTCCATAG
>CANSYV010000379.1 GCA_947651335.1 uncultured Lachnospiraceae bacterium | reverse complement strand
CAAGCCCTACTGCTGCATTCGCACGTTTTACTACCTGCTCATCTGTTATATAATCTGAACTCATATTTTATACCACCTTTCATATGCCTTTTATAATTTTTCAATATACTTTCCTTTGTCAGCATCCTGAATTTTCATAGCTGTCATTGCCTGTTCCACTGTCCATTTCATTGCATCCATCATATACTCTCATACTAACATCTGGGATAAAAATTAGCAAGCCGCCCATTCCCTATTTTCCTATCGTCTGCCCCCTGACTCAAAAAAGGCCATCCGAAATACAGCCCCCTCCCCCAGCACGCTCTGTACAGACAGATTCCCGCCCTGGTCCTCCACGATTGATTTTGCCAGGGGAAGCCCAAGTCCTGTTCCCTGCCTGCTGCCAGACCTTCTGCTCCGGTAAAATCTTTTGAAAATATGATGGATATCTTCAGGAGCAATCCCGTACCCATCATCCTCCACACTTAAACATACCATCACCGGTGAACGCTTCCAGCTGATGCGGATAATCCCTCCCCGCTCTGTGTGATCCAGAGCGTTTTTTATAAGATTTCCCACCGCCTCCTTCGTCCACTCAAAGTCGCAGAAAACCGTTTCTTCCAGATCGCCCTCCAGCAAAATCTTCTTTCCCTCCCGTTTCCCCCTCTCCAGAAAATCTGCCGCCGCCTCAGCCGCCATCTCAGCTACAAAACACTGCCTCTTTTCAAAGACAATATTTCCCGTATCCAGACGGGCTATTTTTAAAAGGGTCTGAATCAGCTGTTCCATCCGATTCAAAGACTGCATAGATTTCTCCGTGAAATTTTTCACAGTGTCCTCATGAGCCGCTTCCTCTGCCATAATCTCCATATACATATTCAATGCCGCGAGGGGAGTTTTTAACTGATGGGAAATATCAGATATCATGTCTTTTAGAAATTCTTTTGCCTTATATTCCATCTCGCTTTTTGCCTGCAGTGACAGAGCGAGCTGCTCGATTCTCCAAAACAATTGGTACACTGCCCCCGGCCCCCCTGCCGGCAGGTGCCCGTCGAACCGGTTATCCCCATACTGTGCCACAATCTTTTCCGCTCTTTCATAAAGTTTTTCCCGCCTCTGAAAATATAGACCTGCGCAGCCCAGCAATACTGCCCCAAATAAAATTCCCTCTGATAACAAAGATAAAATCAGAGGGATTGATGTCTGCTCTGTGAGAAGCAGCAGATAACTCTGCGTATGAATGGTGTGTCCGGTTTTTTCCAGCAATTCTTCCCCTTCCTTCGTCACTTTCGTGTGATTCCAGGCAGAAGCTGCCACCGCAGGCGGTACTCCTTCCTCCAGAAGATAAGAAACTGCCGCAAGCTCACGCTCCACAAGTACCCGCCGGAGACCTCGGGGCTGCACAGCACCGCAGACCCCCAAAAGGAAAATCTGTAACACACACAGCACCGTCAGAAAGATATAAAATCTGCGGGTCTGTTTTTCATATAAAAATTTCAAGCCGCTCTACTCCTTCCACTGATACCCCACTCCCCGGACAGTCTTAATATGCTCTGGATGAGATGGGTCTTTTTCCAGTTTTTCCCGCAGACGCCGCACATACACAGACAGGGTATTATCATCTACAAAATTCCCGGCGCGGTCCCACAGTCTGTCCAAAATGGCCCCTCTGGTGAGAATCCTTCCGCTGTTCTGCAGAAACAGGCACAACAGTCTGTACTCCGCCCCGGTAAACTCCATGTCCTTACCGCGGAAAAATACCCTGCTCTCGGCCAGATTTACCGTCAAATCTCCTGACCGCAGAATCCCCGGCTTTGCATTCAGCCTGTGGCTGCGCCGCAGCAGCGCCCGGATACGGGAGCACAGTTCCCCCAGCTTAAAAGGTTTCGTGATATAATCGTCCCCGCCGCAGTCCAGCCCCCGGATAACACTGGTTTCCTCATCCGATGCGGTTAGAAAAATAATGGGAACCGGATTATTCGCCTCCCTGATTTTCTCACACAGCGCAAATGCACTTCCATCCGGCAGCGTCACATCGAAAAGAAGCAGGTCAAAGTCTGTGCATTCTGCCAGAAACTTCTCAGCCTCCTCAATACTCCCGGCTGTCTCTATAGAGAATCCATTTTTTTTCAGAGAATACGTCAGGCCGTCAATCAGGCTGATATCGTCTTCCAGAAGCAACAACTTTTCCATGTCCGTCTCCTACATTCCCTTCGCTTTCTCAACCGGGTATTTTTCCTCATTCTTAGTCATTTTGTCATTTACGATTTCATCCACATCCAATTCCAGCTTATCCAGCATATCCTGACAATAAATAATCACATCCGCCAGTTCTTCCTTCACATGATCAAGGTCATATTCTGTCTCGCTCCACTGGAAACATTCCAGAAGCTCACTCGCTTCAATAGATATGCTTTTCGCCAGATTTGCCGGTGTGTGGGATGAATTCCATTCCCGGTCTGTCACAAATTTTCGGATTCTGTTTATTGTGTTTTTGTTCATAACATCCTTGTTGTTTGCCAGCCGCAAATCCGTTTGCAGCCGTGGTTTTATTTGAATAT
>CANSYV010000378.1 GCA_947651335.1 uncultured Lachnospiraceae bacterium | reverse complement strand
AGAAATACACAAAGCCGATAATCTCCGTGGACATGATAATATGAAAAGAGTTATCCGCCACTGCGTACATGCTGATATATTTTCCACACTCGTGAAGAATGGCAGCAATATGAAGCAGCAGACGCTGGCGGCTTTCCATGCCGTGAACCTTCTTCATACTGTCAAAAATCTTCAGGGCAATCTTTGCCACTGCATGTGTATGCCGGTGGCTGGTGGAATACCGGTATGCTATGTTCTCCGCTGCCACCACAATATCGTTCTCAAAATTGTGCTTGTGCTTAATCAGCCCGCAGCTTTCTCCGTAATCATAGGCAATTCCGTCTGCCAGCGTGGTCCCCGGCACCCACATGGCTTCCGTCTTGAAAATATCTACAAAATTCATATAGATAACAGTTGTAGGCACCAGCAATGTGGCATACTCCACCGGAATTCCCAGCCGCATGGCCATCTCCTCCGGAGAGCGGCTGATAATATCCTGGTACAGCCGGTTAAATTCCTCACGGGTAATGGTGTTTTCCACAGACTCCCCGTGAAAAATAATATCTGTGAAAAAATCTCCCAGAAAAATCACATGTTTCACTTCCTGGTCTCCCAGATACAATTTCTTAAAAGTCAAAAGCTCATTGTGGATAAATTCTTCCACCAGCTGTTCATAATGGATGGTCTCTTTCTCCAAAGCCAGCAGTCTCTCCCGGATGCGCAGGCTTCCCAGACGCAGATGCTGAGTGGTAACCAGGGCATCTTTATCAAACAGAGACACCTGCATACCGCCCCCGCCCACATCCACAATAGCCGTGCTCTTGCGGATCATTTTCTGGAAACCGCTTTCCTGCGCGGCAATGGACTTATATCCCAGAAATCTCTGTTCCGAATTACTCAGTACAGAGATATCCACGCCGGTTCTCTGTTTCACCCGCTCAATGGCAATATGGGCATTCTTGGATTCCCGAAAGGGACTTGTCCCATATGCCCGGTAACTGTCCACCCGGTACCCGTCCATAATTTCTTTGTAATTCTTCAATACCGTACACAGTTCCATAATCATTTTGGAACTGAACCGCCCGCTCTCAAACACATCCTTCCCCAGCTCCAGCCGATACCGGACCGTGTCAATCTCCTTCAGGCCATACTTTTTAGAAAGTTCAAAAATCTTCATTCCCACTTCGTAGGATCCAACATCAATTGCGGCAAAAGTGGTTATGGGCATATGTCTCCTCCTTTTAAATTTATTTTTTTACAGTTCCCAGAAGGTAATCAATAAACTGCTGGGCCGTCCGCCCTGTGAGGCCCCCATGGCTCAGCTCCCACTGATTTGCCTCCAGCAGCAGCTGTTCTTTCGGCATCTGGATTCCATGCCTTAGAGCCAGTACAGAAACAATATTCTGGAATTCTTTCTTATTAGGCGCGCAGAAGAAAATAGTCACTCCGAATCTGTATACCAGGGAAAGTTTTTCCTGTACCGTGTCGGAAGCGTGGAGGTCCTCCCTGCGTCCCTCTTTGTCATCAAAGTTCTCCCGGATTAAATGGCGGCGGTTTGATGTGGCATAGATAAGCACATTTTCCGGTTTTCGCTCCAGCCCGCCCTCTATAACCGCTTTCAGATATTTGTATTCAATTTCAAATTCCTCAAAGGACAGGTCATCCATATATATGATAAATTTATAATTTCTATTCTTAATCTGGGCGATCACTTCATGGAGGTCCTGGAACTGATGTTTATAAACCTCAATGATGCGCAGTCCCCGTTCATAATACTGGTTGAGAATGGCCTTGACACTGGAGGATTTTCCCGTGCCCGCATCTCCGAACAGCAGACAGTTGTTGGCCTTTCGCCCCTCCACAAAAGCCTCTGTATTGTCTATGAGCTTCTTCTTTGCAATCTCATAGCCCACCAGATCATCCAGATGCACATGGGCGATATTGGTGATGGGCTGGATTGTCACATTTCCCTTGTCACCTCGTTCCACACGGAACGCCTTGTGCAGTCCCAGCCTGCCCACGCCGAAATCCCGGTAAAAATCCACCATATCTTCCATAAAGACTTCCACACTCTGGGCATGGGCCAGTTTCCGGCTCAGTGTACAGATACGGTCCCGGATGCGCTTGTTAAACAATTTGCTGCTCTCATTGATGTTCTGATAATCGGAGATGATTCTTCCCATGGAACTGTGAAACTTCCGGTCAAAAATCTCCAGGTCATAATCATATAATTCCTTAAAAATCTCAAAATCGTTTTTGGCCATCTCATTGATACTGCCCTCCACAGGCCCTACGATCTCGCAGGCCATGCTGAACGCGTTCTCATGATTCACCAACAGAAATGTGAGGTAATTATGCCACAGGTTTCCGGCAAACCCATAAGAACCTGCCAGTTCCACCAGACCATGTATGCTGGCGAAGAACAGGCTTTTCTGCTCCTGCACATCCATGTCCCCTGCTGTACTGCTGTGCATCAGCCGGGACATCTGTTCCAGCACCTGCCCATGTTCAAAATCTGAAGTAAATAAAAGGATTATAGGTGCCTCCTGCCAGATTCATCATACA
>CANSYV010000377.1 GCA_947651335.1 uncultured Lachnospiraceae bacterium | reverse complement strand
TGGAAACTTATGAGTCAATCAAGCAGGACATGTCTATTGTAAAAAAGGTTGTAGCAGAGCACAGTGAGAAGCTGCAGAAGATTTCGTAATTATGAATACAGATATGACACAGGGTTCTGTGATAAAATCTATGCTGCGTTTTGCCATTCCCATGGTATTGGGGAATCTGCTGCAGCAGTGTTATAATGTGGCTGATACATTGATTGTAGGAAAATTTCTCGGCCCCAATGTTTTGGCTGCGGTGGGGTCTTCTTTTACACTCATGACTTTTCTGACTTCCATTCTTTTGGGGCTGTGTATGGGAAGCGGCGCGTTTTTCTCCATCCGCTTTGGAGAGCGGGATGAGAAAGGACTGAAAGAGGGAATCTGCGCTTCTTTTCTGTTGATTGTTTTTTTGACGGCAGTGCTGAATCTTCTTGCTTTTTTGTTTCTCGACAGTATACAGGGGTTTTTAAAAGTTCCCGGGGAAGTGTGGGGAGACATGCGCAGTTATCTGGCTGTGGTTTTCTGCGGGATTTTTGCCACCTTTCTCTACAATTATTTTGCTTCTCTGCTTCGGGCGGTGGGAAATTCTGTGGTGCCTTTGGGATTTTTGGCGCTCTCGGCTGTCCTGAATATTATTCTGGACCTTTTGTTTGTTATCGGCCTTGGCTGGGGAGCAGCCGGTGCGGCGGGGGCAACTGTGGCTGCCCAGTATCTTTCCGGAATCGGAATCACCGTTTATTCCTGGAGGCGTGTGCCGTATCTGAAACTCAAAAGAGAGGAGTGCCGCGTCCGGTGGAAGTGTATGAGGGAGATCGCTGGTTTTTCCGTGCTGACCTGCGTCCAGCAGTCAGTGATGAACCTGGGAATTCTGCTGGTACAGGGGGTGGTCAACAGCTTTGGAGCTGTGGTCATGGCAGCTTTTGCCGCTGCGGTGAAGATTGATGCGTTTGCCTATATGCCGGTGCAGGATTTTGGCAATGCATTTTCCACATTTATTGCTCAGAATTTCGGTGCGAAAAAGGGAGAGCGGATACGGGCAGGATTGAAAAGCGCTGTTGCCGCGGCAATGATTTTCTGTGTGATTGTATCAGCGGCAGTGTGGATATTTGCCCGTCCGCTGATGCTGATGTTTGTGAACGCCCAGGAGACAGCTATCATAGCCCAGGGAGTCCGCTATCTGCGGATTGAAGGGGCCTTTTACTGTGGAATCGGCTGTCTGTTTCTGCTGTACGGCCTTTACCGTGCTCTGGGGAAACCGGGAATGTCCGTGGTGCTGACAGTTATTTCTCTTGGGACAAGGGTGGTGCTGGCCTATGTACTCTCTGGGGTTCCGGCTATAGGTGTTGTGGGAATCTGGTGTTCCGTGCCCATCGGCTGGGTTTTGGCAGATATTGTGGGTCTGGTCTATTACAGGTTTAAAGTGTCAGGCAATCTTGTCACAGGCATAGAAAATGGAAAAGGAGCTTGAGCAATGAAAGTGGAACGTATGATCGGTATTTTATCCATTCTTTTGCAACAGGATAAAGTGACAGCACCGTATCTGGCAGAGATGTTTGAAGTTTCCCGCCGGACTATCAACCGGGACATAGAGGCTCTTTGTATGGCGGGAATTCCCATTGCCACGGTTCCAGGACAAAATGGCGGCATTTCTATTATGGAAGGCTACCGGATAGACCGGACGCTGCTCAGCACCTCGGATATGCAGGCTATTCTGGCAGGGCTTCGCAGTCTTGACAGTGTCAGCGGCACCAATCGTTATGTGCAGCTGATGGAGAAACTCTCAGCAGGGGCGTCCGGCCTTTTGACAGGTGATGCGCATATTTGCGTCAATCTTTCTTCCTGGTATAAGGATACTTTGACGCCGAAAATTGAACAGCTCCATCACGCCATTGATACATCCAGGCAGATATCCTTTACCTACTATGCACCCAAAGGCGAGTCCAGCAGGACGATTGAGCCCTGCAGATTGATTTTTCAGTGGGCGGGCTGGTATGTGTGGGGGTGGTGCGTCATGCGGCAGGACTTCCGCCTGTTCAAGCTGAACCGCATGACAAATCTCCAGTTGGGGGAACCTTTTGAAAAACGGACAGCGCCTCTGCCAGAGCTGTCTGTGGAGCGGGTGTTTCCTTCTGCATATCAGGTGAAAGCAATTATAGATCCTATGTATAAATGGCGTCTTGTGGAGGAGTACGGCCCGGACAGTTTTACAGAACAGCCGGACGGGAGTCTGCTTTTTTCCTTTGGGTTTACGGATAAAACCAGCATTATCTGCTGGATTGCTTCATTTGGAGGCGGAGCAGAGCTGCTGGAGCCCGCTGAGTTTCGAAAGGACATATTGGAATTTGCGGAGGGCATAAGGGAAAAATATCGGGAATCATGACATACAGATGTCACCTTTGGTTTGATACAATGAATGGGACAGCGAAAATTCAAGTCAGCCATTCATGAGAATGTGTTTGAAAAACCGAAAGGAGACAGGAAATGAAGTATGAGGTTGTAGAGCTGGAGGAAAAAATTGCCGTTGGGACGGCGGCACGGACAAATAATACATCACCGGATGTGAC
>CANSYV010000376.1 GCA_947651335.1 uncultured Lachnospiraceae bacterium | reverse complement strand
CCGATTTAGAGAAAGATTATCTGGAACTGAGTGACTTTGAAGTGACAATTGAAATACAAAACGATCTGCCTGTAAAGGAAATTTTGGAAAAGGAAAATATTTTCGTCATGGATGAGCACCGGGCTATGCACCAGGACATCCGCCCTATCCAGATTCTGATTCTGAATCTAATGCCTTTGAAAGAGGATACGGAACTGCAGCTTCTGCGTTCTCTGTCCAATACTCCGCTCCAGGTGGATGTGACTTTTATGAAGGTGCGCACTCATACATCAAAAAATACCTCTGTCAGCCATCTAAACAAATTTTACCAGAATTTCGAGGAATTGAAGGAGCAGAAATTTGACGGACTGATCATTACCGGCGCTCCTGTGGAACAGATGGAATTTGAAGAGGTGGATTACTGGGAAGAACTGACGGAGATAATGGACTGGAGTGTAAAAAATGTCACCTCCACCATTTTCCTGTGCTGGGGGGCCCAGGCGGGGCTGTATCACTTCTTTGGACTGCCAAAGGTCCAGCTGGACCAGAAACTGTTCGGACTGTACTGGCACCGGGTGGCCAACCGGAAGATTCCCCTGGTAAGAGGGTTTGACGATGTGTTCCTGGCGCCCCACTCCAGACATACCGACGTTCCCATGGCCCAGATACGCATGTGCAAAGATCTGACGGTGCTGGCGGAATCAGATGAAGCGGGGCTGTTTCTTGCCATGGCCCATGAGGGGAAGCAGATTTTTGTGATGGGACACCCGGAATATGACCGGATTACCCTGGACACGGAGTATAAACGGGATCTGGCTAAGGGACTGCCCATTCAGATTCCGGTGAATTATTATAAGGACGACGACCCGGCGTGTAAACCGGATCTGCTGTGGCGGGCTACTGCTAATAATCTTTATACTAATTGGCTGAATTATTATGTGTACCAGGCTACACCTTATGATATGGTGGGAACGCCGTTTTGATTCGGGCAAGCGCTTGAAAATACTCGTATACTAAGTGCCTGGTATTTTTGTCAGTGCAAGGCGGCTGAATGAGGCGGTACCCTCGCTTCGCCGGGTTGCTAAGCGCCAGTGGCGCTTGTTTAGCAAAGACCGAACAGCGTGTAGACCAGACCCTGCGGCGGCATCGTCGATTGAAGCCAACGCGGCAATGACGCAAATAGCGGGTGCTTAGTGTTTGAGTATCTATGAAATGATGTACTAGATGGGGATAAAAATATATGGAAAAAAAGTCTTTTTCTTTCATATCGAACGAGATTTAATATTTTGTGTTCTAAATGTATATAATAAAGTTGTATTTGCCGGAGAAGCTGAGAAAGCGGGATTTACATCTGAGGAAAAGAGGAAAAAATGCAGGGCTACATGAAGGAAGTAAGGGGATATTATCTTGAACTGCCTTTTGAGCTGGTTTATACGCCAAAAGCACTGGAGCGGGGATATCATCCGCCTGGCCACTCAGCAGAAGGACTAAGCGGCCAGCGGAGTTCCGACATCTATGCCGCCCAGTATGCCGGAGGCCAAAAAAATTGGTTAGTTTCTATTTTGCTGTTTTTATGAGGCTGGCTTCGATTTCCTGGATTTCTTTTAAAGTAAATTCTGCGCAGTATTCTGCAATTTCTTCGGGCGCGTTCTTTCCGCTTTTCAACAGCTTTTCGATCATTTTCTTTTCTGTTTCTTTTGCTGTCTCTTGTACTGCTTCCTGTTTCTCTCTTTCCAGCTCATCCTTGAATATTACCTTCAGCACTTCAAACATTGATCTATCCCTCCCTATTGCCTCATATAATTTCCAGTTTGCCATTGCGCTTACATGCATCACTGCATCTATATTATTCCTGTCTCCTGGTTCCTTTAAGCTTTCAATTTCTTTTAGAAATGCCTTCACATCTTCCCTGGTCACATTACGATTCAGCATTTTCAATCCCCGGTGCCGTTCTGCTTCCACACGTCTCATTACTATTATCTGTGTATCGAACAGAACGTGGCCGCTTATATAATAGATACCTGGGAATCTTTCCTCTATTTTCTGCCCTTCTTTTTTTAATGCTTTAAACAGCTCCCTTGGATAGCTTTCCCGGAATATAGATACTGTGATTTCTTCCGCTGGTATCTGATTCTCTGTTTCTCCAAGCCCTTTATACAGGCATGCATACCCCACTGTTTTATAATAATCGTCTATCCCCAGTCCATCCTCCGGGCTTTTGTATTCCAATACGTTATGCTTTTTGAAAATCTGCCCGATCTCATTTTCTATTTTTACTTCTCTCAGCTTCTTAATTATCAGCAGATCCATCCGCAGGGGTTCTTTACTCAGATTGTATTCCCGGTGGAATTCCAGGTCTTTCTTATTGCCAATCAGCTCCAGCTCTGCGGCTCCGTAAAATCCTGGGTGCCACGGTATTTGGGCTTTCTCTGTCCCTTTTGTCATAGGTTCTTCCTCCCTTTGTGAATTCTATGTGTGAATATATACCCGTGAGCTAAATGATTTACCAGCAGGTCTTCGCTGTTTCAGGCAAAATAGCAAATCATTTGGCAAATATGATGCTCTTGAGTATAACTCAGCCTTCCCC
>CANSYV010000375.1 GCA_947651335.1 uncultured Lachnospiraceae bacterium | reverse complement strand
AAACTAAAAATTCTAAAACAAGCTGGTGTCTCCAGAATCAGCATGGGGATACAGAATATGAAACATACGCTCCAGCTGAGCTTCCGGCAAAAGAAGGGGTGTGCCCCCGCCGATGGAAATCTCCGAAAATTCAGAATCAAAAGGAGACAGTATCCTGGCATACTGCCTGCTCTGACATTCCACAGCATCCAGATAACGGCTCATAGCATCCATCCCCATACCCGGGACAGAAAAAAGATTACAGTACCCGCATTTTGCCTGGCAGAATGGAATGTGCAGATACAGCCCATGCCCCCTTCCGGACAGAAAATGAGCATAGTCTGAAAAAGAGATCCCGTTCAGAGGGCGGTAGGCAGTCTTGTGGGGATAGCTGTACATATATTGGATATAAGGGTTTACACAGGTCATCATCAACGCTTCTTTAGCTCCATAGTTCTATCAGATAATTGAAAAACACCGCTCATAATCAGAGTTTGGGAAGCAGCTTTCAAGTATCTGCACAGTGTTATCTATAAGAAAAAATGCTTATAAGGCACAGTATTGACCACAGGATGGTTGATGCCGTGGAAATAACAGCCATCCTCCCCATAACAGGTTCCATGGTCAGAACAGCAGATGGCGAACGCAGGGCCCCGCTGTTCTTTCCAGCCAGAAAACAGGCGGCCCAGTTCCCCGTCCACATAGGCAAGGGCCGCGGCGTGGCTTTCCAGGGTGTCGTGGGAAGCTCCTTCCAGGTAAAAATAGTTGGGATAGTGGATGGCAGATACATTCAGATAGAGAAAAATTTTTTTCTCCTGCTTTTCCCGGGTTAATTTCTTCAATAGAAAGTCCACCTGGTTCCTGGTGCTGTCCTTTACCAGACATCCGAAAGAGGGACTCCAGTAACTTTTCTGGAAATATCCCGGGAATACTTTACCCAGGTCAGAGCGTTTGTCGAAAAAGGACACGCCGCCCACACACCAGGTATCATAGCCGTCGCGGGAAAGCCCTTCCATAATGGTGCCGCCGGAGAAGCCGTAAGCCCCTTCGGGGACTTTCCGCCCAAAGCCAATGGAAGAGGAAAAAAATAACGGCTCCCTGTCCGCCATATTTCTGGTATCACACGGGAAAGGGAAAAATCCTGCGAACATGGCATGGTGGGACGGCCAGGTAAAGTTTCCCGGGGCCTGGCATTTTTCCCATGTTCCGTACTGGTTCAGCACAGGGGTCGCCCCGGACGCTTCCTGCCGCACTGCCGCGTCATAACGGAGAGTATCCAGGCAGATCATCAATATATCACAGGTTCCCACCACCTGCGCCATATCTACAAAAAGGCTGTTCATAACTATGACGCCTCCATTCTTTTGATAAGCTCCGCCTGATGGCGGTATATGGTATTTTCATGATAAATATCCTGGTAAATCAGATCCCCCTGCCCGTTCATTTCGATGATCCGGGGGTGGAGACTTCCCCGCTCCAGCAGAATATCAATCCCTGCACTCACAAGGCCGGGATACTGCCGGGCCGCTTTTACGCTGATTTCTGCCACAGACTCCAGCACTGGGGAGGAAAGCCCCAGCATATCTATGCAAAGCGGACGGTTATTCAGATGGAGGTTGGTAATGGGCCCTTTGGAAAGTCTGGCCAGGAGATAATCCACCCGGCCGTCCTGGACCACGGCCCTCAAGTCATAGGAATATCCCTGGTAATCAGCCTTTGGATGCCAGCGTTCTATGACGCATTCCGTCTGCAGAAGCTGATCTAGTAAGGAAAGAATTTCGTCTGTACGGGAAAAATACCGCAGGCGTTTGGTGTTGACAAGGCCGTATGACGGGTGGCTGACGGCACAGGTGTACAGTGCCATCCGTCCGGTACGCGGCTGATGGCGCAAGGCAGATACCCCTGCCGCCCCGGAGCCGTTCACCGGTTTCACAAACACCTGGTGAACGCCATGAAGCCTCATGATTTCCAGAAGCTGTTTAGCATTTTCCACTATGCTGTGGCGGGAAAACGTGTGGCACAGGTGCGATGCCGGTTCTTCAGCCATCCCAGAGGCGGCCATCCCATGAAGTGCAATTTCCGTCCTAAGATTCCCGGCAGGGGTTCTGGCCAGAATTTCTGTCACAGGAAGGCCTGCCCGCCGGAGCGTTTCCTTACACTGTATTTTATCCAGCAGAGACAGGATGGCAGTGGGATGGTTGAAAAAGCGGATATTGTGGCTGTCTGCCATTTGAGACAGCAGGTTCAGCTGGCTTTTATAGTCTGTGGACAGGTTGTCCAATTCACAGAGAATACAGCTGTCCCATACAGGCGGGTCGATTTTTATCAGGAGAGGATTTTGAGCCAGCCGGCCCATTGTTTCCTGCCAGTTTTCCCAGCTGAGAAAAATCATGGACAGGCCAGTCTGCTGTGCGGCCCATTTCAAATACTGTGTCCGCTTAGAATCCGCGGCTCCCAGTAAAACAGCCCGCCTCATTCAGTCAACATGGCATTCATATAGGATTCGCCTTTATACTCCCATGGCTTATTGCGTTCAGAAGTATCCGTTTCCATGGGGAGAGCCTTCAGCTTCCGGGCCATCTCCTCC
>CANSYV010000374.1 GCA_947651335.1 uncultured Lachnospiraceae bacterium | reverse complement strand
AACCAGGGACAGAAGATGTTTTGTGGACACGCGTATTTTCTCCAGGCACTCTTTCTGCCGCTGTACATCATCCTGGCTCTTTTCAATGATGGCAAGCATTCCCAGAATTCCGTTGATGGGCGTGCGCAGATCGTGGGACATATGAGAGAGAAATTCGCTCTTTGCTGAATTTGCCCGCCGGACTTTCTCCAGCAGCTCCATAATGGCCTGTTCCTGTTTTTTTCTCGTCACCATGATCTCCGTGATATCCTGGTGGTAACCATTCAGGGAGGCTCCTGGTCTTTTAAATGTTTTGTCCGGTACACCGCCGCAGCGGACATAGATTTTCCCAAGTTCTGGATGATTCCAGGGATAAATCACCTCGGAACGCCCGGATTCCAGCATCTCCCGCACCGCTTCCTGCACCATCTTTACATAGTCCGGTTCGATGTTTTGAAACCAGTGCTGATAACACTCCTCCGGCCCTGTCTCATCCGATACGCCCAGGAGGATGCGCATAGTCCGGTCCGCATACATCCTGGGGTGACAGCCCTCCTCCAGTTCAATGGTCCAGATGCCGGTTCTGGCGCCTTCCAGAATGTCCTCCAGACTCTGCCGTGCCTTCAGCTTGTACTTCTCTTCCTGTTCCACAACAGCATTCACATCCCGCTGGGCAAAAATCGCGCAGTTTTCTTCCGCAGTTTTTTCCGTGGCGGAAAAATGAAACTCCAGGTGTTTCAGCCCATAGAAACTGTCTTTCACCTGGTACCGGACATAGAACTTTTTCTTTGACCTGAGCTGGGACAGCACATAGTCCTTTTTTGTCATGGCCCGGAGCCGTTCCTGGTCTCTGGGAACCACATACCGAGAAATATACTGTTCCATAGCTGTCTGGTAGCCGTCCTTAAAATGAATGGCCCAATTCATACTCATCCGATCGCTGTCACGGTATACCTCGCATTCCCCTGTGTCGAAGTTTACCTGATAGATGCCCAGATAGTCCACACTGAGGGCATGAAGAACATTGTAGCTGCGCTTTTGAAGTTCACGGACTAAATTCCGGCGTTTCAGGGAGGAGACGATAAAGTATGCCGCAGTCTGGAGCATATTCGATGCGTATTCCAGGGATTTCACAGGCGGGTTGTCAACGCCGTAGAAGCCGATGAGCTTTTTGCCGTCATAAAGGGGCACCACCACAAGGGAATGGATGTTCTGCCGCTTCAGGGTCTCGTACTGAAGGGGGTCCGTCTCCCGGATATCTTCCAGGCTCTCAATGACAATATGCCTGCCGATGCTGAAATTTTGATACCAGCTGGCGCACACCTTTCGGGGGACATTTTGAAGATTTTCCTTTTCCGGTTCCACCCCGGGGGCAGTCCACTCATAGGTATTGTCATCGCCGCCGGATTCGTTCTGTTCAAATATATAGGTTCGATCCCCGTTCAGCGCCTTTCCCAGGTGCTCCAGCAGTACCTCCAGTGACTGGTCCGGGGTTTCCTCCAGCAGGGCGACGCGGAGACCTTCATTGATGATGGCCTCCAGATTCTGGACACTTTGCATACCATTGTGCTGCTCACGCCCTCCCGCTTCCGGCACACGTCCGCCGGTATGTTCCAAAAGTTCCTTTGAATACTCCATACACCTGCCCTCCATATAGACCGCTTTTGCGCCCGCAGTCACTGCGCCCGCGGATTCTGCTTCGTTTTTCGCTGCAAGAAACAGCAGTTTTTCTGTGTCATCATACCATGTAAGCCCCAATCACGTCAATATAGCAGGGCGGTTCTGCTTCATTTCCGTTGAATTGAGAAATAGTTTTGCGTTTTTTGGCTGTTACAACTGCAAAGTGCAATGTATAAGAAAAATATTGTTGTATATAATACTGTGATTTCGCAGGGTTTATCAAAGAGTCACAAAAATAGTAAAGATAATTTGTCAATTATACCAATAGACAACATAAAACGAATTGAGTATACTGGCATCAACTTAACGAGCACGAGCTCGTAAAGGATTATGAAAAGAAAAGCATATAATGTCAAGGTGTATTTAAAAGAAATTACATGATTGAAGAAATAGGGAGGAAGAAGTAATGGGTGAAGTATTAAAAGTGGGAGTTGTAGGAACCGGGGCAATCGGCAGGACGCATATGGAACGCATTAACGAGAAACTGCAGGGAGCAAAAGTCACTGCCTGCTCAGATGCGAATGAAGATTTTGGCAGATCTGTGGCTGAGAAATATGGCTGCAAGTTTTATGCAGACGGAGAAGAAATGATTGCCTCCGATGATGTGGATGCTGTAGTTGTCACCACCCTGGACCCATATCATGAGCAGTACGTGATGGCAGCAGTGAAAGCGGGCAAATATGTATTCTGTGAGAAGCCGCTGGCGCCGGAGGCAGAGGCGTGCAGACGGATTGTGGATGCAGAGATGGCAGGGGGAAAGAAATTGGTTCAGGTGGGATTCATGAGAAGATACGATCCCGGATACCGTCAATTAAAGGAAGCCATCCAAAATCGTACATACGGAGAACCCCTGATGCTTCACTGTGCACATAGAAATGCTTCTGTGGATGAGAGCTACACAACACCCATGGCGGTGGAAAATTCTATGAT
>CANSYV010000373.1 GCA_947651335.1 uncultured Lachnospiraceae bacterium | reverse complement strand
TGTTTTTAAAGCCGCCCTGCCCTTCCTGCCATACCGGAAACCGAAAATCATCTCCTCTGTGGCGGACATCACAGAAGTGTGCAGGGAGAATCACATTCACTCTGTAATGATTGTGACGGACAAGGGGGTCCGCCGTCTGGGCCTTACGGTTTTTCTGGAAAAGACCCTGAAAGAGCAGGGGATTTCCTATTATATCTATGACCGTACTGTAGCCAATCCCACCATCTGGAATGTGGAGGAGGCACGCAGGATGTATCTGTGGCATGGAGCTCAGGCAATCATTGCCTTTGGCGGCGGTTCTTCCATGGACTGTGCCAAAGCAGCGGGGGCGAGAATTGTAAAGCCCAGGCAGAGTGTCAGCCAGATGAGGGGGCTTTTGAAAGTACACAAAAAACTCCCCCTGTTAATCGCCGTTCCCACCACCGCGGGCACAGGCAGCGAGACCACTTTAGCGGCAGTGATCACAGACAGCCGGAAACACCATAAATATCCCATCAATGATTTCAGCCTGATTCCCCGCTATGCCGTGCTGGATTACCACGAGACACTGGGACTGCCTGCCAGTCTTACCGCCTCCACCGGCATGGACGCCCTGACACACGCGGTGGAAGCGTATATCGGCGGCACCACCACCAGGGAGACGAGAAAGATGGCGGAAGAAGCCGTGCGGCTGGTGCATAAGTATCTGAAAGCCGCCTATGACAACGGCCAGGACAAGCGGGCCAGAAGAGGCATGCTGCGGGCGGCCTATTTTGCCGGGGCAGCGTTTACCAAATCCTATGTGGGGTATGTCCACGCCGTAGCCCATTCCCTGGGGGGACAATATGGAATTTCCCACGGACTGGCCAATGCGGTGGTTCTTCCCATTGTACTGCGCATGTACGGCACTTCCTGCGAAAAGAAACTGGCAGAACTGGCGTGGAAGTCCGGTGTTGCAGACCCTGGTACAAAGAAAAAACAGGCGGCAGGCCAGTTCATAGACTGGATTCAGGAGATGAATGATTCCATGGGAATTCCCCGCCATTTTCCGGAGATCAAAAAGAGAGATATTCCCAAAATGGCCCGCCACGCAGATAAGGAGGGAAATCCTCTGTATCCAGTTCCCAAATTAATGAACCAGAAGGAACTGGCGGAAATTTATAAAAAAGTGAAAGGAAATTAGATCATGCAGAAAGAAGAACTCCAGGAAATCCTGGCCAGACAGAAAAAATTCTCTGCATCCGGCAGGACGTTTGACATTTCCTTTAGAATCAAGGCTCTCACACGGCTGGAGCAGAGTATTCTCAAATATGAAGACAGGCTTAGCAGAGCACTTCAGGCGGATCTGGGAAAATCAGAGGCGGAGTCATATATGTGTGAGATTGGGCTCACGTTATCCGAGCTTCGTTTCGTGCGAAAACATATCCCGGCCTGGAGCAGTAACCGGACAGTCCACACACCCCTGGCACAATTTCATGGGAAAAGCTTTACCGTGCAGGAACCTTACGGGACTGTATTGATTATGTCCCCCTGGAATTACCCTGTGCTTCTCACCTTGGAACCATTAATCGGAGCCATGGCCGCAGGCAACTGCTGCGTGGTAAAACCATCCGCCTATTCCCCGGCGGTTTCCAAAGTTCTTGCGGAGATGATCGGCGAATCCTTTCCGGAAAAATATGTGGCTGTTGTGGAAGGCGGGAGAGAGGAAAACCAGGCACTGCTGGAACAGGAATTTGACTATATCTTCTTTACCGGGGGCGTAAATGTGGGAAAACTGGTGATGGAAAAGGCAGCGGCCCATCTGACCCCGGTAACCCTGGAGCTGGGCGGGAAGAGCCCATGTATCGTAGACCACACGGCCAATCTGAAGCTGGCGGCCAGAAGAATCGTATTTGGAAAATACTTAAACTGCGGCCAGACCTGCGTGGCCCCGGATTATGTGCTGATAGAGCAATGTGTAAAAGAGAAATTTCTGGAATATGTGAAAAAAGAAGTCATCCGCATGTACGGGGAATCTCCCCTGGACAATCCAGATTACGGAAAGATGATAAACGGCAGGCATTTTGAACGGGTGCTGGAGCTCATTGACCAGGCAAAGACTGTGTGCGGCGGAAGAAGCAGGGAAGACACCCTGCAGATCGCCCCCACCGTGCTGGATGGGGTCACGGAAAACGATGCAGTCATGCAGGAAGAAATCTTCGGCCCTGTACTGCCTGTGCTGTCAGTCCATTCCGTGGAAGAAGCGTATCAATTTGTAAAGAAACGCCCCAAACCCCTGGCCCTGTACCTGTTTACCTCAGACAGGGAGACAGAACAGCGGTTTTTGAGAGAAGTGCCTTTCGGCGGCGGATGTGTCAATGACACCATTATCCATCTGGCCACTCCGTACATGGGATTCGGCGGTGTGGGGGGAAGCGGCATGGGTTCCTATCACGGACGGAAAAGCTTTGACACCTTCAGCCATGAGAAAAGCATTGTGAAAAAATATACCAGGATCGACCTTCCCATGAGATATCAGCCTTATGCGAAATGGAAACAGAAATTGATCAGGATGTTTGTAAAGTGATACCTTGCGGACCTCGTATTTCTACGAGGTATTTTTTCTTTTTTTT
>CANSYV010000372.1 GCA_947651335.1 uncultured Lachnospiraceae bacterium | reverse complement strand
CGTCTGTCATCATGGTAAAAAATACCGCAATTTTGTAACTAGAGTTTGGACAAATGCCTCTTTTTGTCCAAACTCGTCATCTTTCAAAGCAGTTTATCATTCAATGATCTAATGGAAAGCTGCCACAGCCATTTTATCCAACCCGCTCCCCATCTTTCATCACACACTTCACATTCAAATCCCGGTCCAGCAAAACCAAATCCGCTTTTTTCCCAAAAGTGATGGAGCCGCGCCTGCCATACTCTCCCAGTCTTTTTGCCGGATTTGCCGAGGCACATGCCACCGCTGTCTCCAGGGGAATGCCCATTTCTTTCACCGCCGTTTTCATACATTCCATGAGATTGGCGGCAGACCCGGCCAGTGCCCCGCTGGATACCAGTACAGCATGGCCTTCAGATACCTGTACAGCCTGTCCGCCCAGTGTATACGTTCCGTCTGGCATCCCCGCCGCTCTCATGCTGTCACTGATGAGTATAATCCGGTTCTCTCCCAGCATCTTAAATGCAGCCCTGACAACGGAAGGGTGTATGTGTATCCCATCGCAGATTAACTCTGCCGTCACATGCTGGCTGTCGGCCACTGCCCCCACCACCCCAGGCTCACGATGTCCAAAAGGCGGCATGGCGTTGAAGAGATGTACGGCATGGCTGGCGCCTCTTCGAAATGCGGCCAGTGCCTCATCATAACCGGCATTGGTGTGAGCCAGGGAAACCACAGCCTCATCCTTTACCCGGTCCACAAATGCCAGAGCCCCTTCCTCCTCAGGCGCTACGGCGATAAACTTCACCAGTCCTTGCGCAGCCCTCTGGAAACGGCGGAAAATCTCCACATCGCTGGGAATAATATAGGTGTCATCCTGGGCGCCTTTTTTGTGTTTGCTGATAAACGGCCCCTCCATATTGACTCCCAGCAGTTCTGCCTCCCCCGGGTTCTTCCCGCTGTCTGCCCGGAAGGCGGCCGCATTTGACAAAATTTCTTCCAGCTGCTCTGCCGGAAGAGTCATGGTAGCAGGGACCATGCCTGTGACCCCCACAGACGCCTCATATCTGGCGATCTCTCTCAATGCTTCTTGTGTCCCGTCGCAGATATCATAACCCATACATCCGTGGAAATGAATGTCTATCAGACCGGGGATTGCATACCCCCCTTCTCCATCTATGATTTCTCCGGGATTCTCTGCAGGCTCTGCAAAAAGGCCATCCTGAATGGCAATGCTCCCTTCCTGAAAGGTATGCTGTTCTGTAAATATTTTCACATTTCTAATCTCTGTCATGTTTTTTTCCAATTTCTCCTTTTTTTGTCATGGACATGAAATGATAAAAAGCGCCCAGCATCCCCGCCGTATTGCCATGCTGGGCAAAGCACAGGGATATGTGCTGCGCCATGCCGGGAATCAGCCAGCGCTCCACAGCTTCCTGGATTTTCTCTCCCAGATATTCCTTCTGTGTCATCACACCGCCCCCCAGTACAACCGTCTGGGGATTCAGCACATAACAGATATTGGCAATCCCCTCTCCCAGTACATCCACCATCTCATCAATGGCCTGTATGCACACCTCATCACCCTTCTCCGCTTCCTGAAAAATCCGAAAGCCATTCCACTCCCTATAAGCAGCGCCCTTTCTTTCTGTCACTTTCTTCGTCAGGATGCTGGCAGCCCCCAGCGTCTGGAAATCACTGCCTCGCATATGCATATACCCGATTTCACAGGCACTGCCTGCGGCTCCGCGGAATACTTTTTTGTCCAGCACAAAACATCCGCCAATCCCTGTACCCACTGTCAGCATAAACACGCTGGAGCTGCCCCGGGCTGAGCCGGAAACAGTTTCCGCAAGTCCGGCACAGTTTACATCATTCTCCACTTCACATGGAAGCCTGAACCTGTCCCAGACAGCTCTTTTAAAGCAGATTCCCCTGTAATCCGGAATCAGATCAGCCGAGTGGATGATTTCCCCCTTCCCAATATCTACCACCCCCGCCGTAGATATACAGACTCCGCTGATTTCTCCTTTCCTCCTGCACTCTTTAATAATAGACAACACCCTGTCAAGAATAGACTTCCCTCCTCTCCAGGCTTCTGTCTGCATCTCACGTCTGCTGAAAATATGCCCGTCACCGCCAATAATTCCATATTTAATGGCTGTGCCTCCAATGTCTATACATGCATATCGTTTCATTTTATTGTACCTGAACACTCCCGTTATTGTCAAAACTCAGATATACTTTAATTTAAAAACCGCCTTTTTCACCATGCATGGCTGGTCCGCCATAACTGCTGTCCTGTGTGCATCGTGGGGATAGCAGATGAGAAAGTCTCCTTTTTCAAGCAGCACACATCCATTCTTCATACCTTCCATGGGCAGGAAGTCATCCTCAGGCACATACTCACCCTGTTTCATCCGCTCTGTGAAAGCCAGGTCAATCTGTTCTTCCCCGTCCAGCAGAATATGAATATCCAGATATTCTCTGTGTGCTTCCCAGAACCGTTTTTCCCAAGACGTGGTGGTGTATTCCACGATATTTACATACAGGAATGTTTTGATTATGCAGCGCAGCATGATTTGAGCACCTTTCCTGCCGGGATTCACGAAATTGATGGAAAGCGCCTGTA
>CANSYV010000371.1 GCA_947651335.1 uncultured Lachnospiraceae bacterium | reverse complement strand
CAGCAGGGTAGTAAGTATTGCTTAGCTGGGAGCCATGAGGTACTATTTCAAACCTGTCAGAGAACTTCCGACAGGACGGGGGTTTGCAGATCTTGTTTTTTTTCCAAGAAAAGAATATTCAGATATGCCGGCTTTGCTGATAGAATTGAAATGGAACCAATCGGCAGATACGGCGATCGTCCAGATCAAGAAGAAAAAGTATACGAAAGCTTTGGAACATTATTCAGGGGAAATTTTGCTGGTCGGAATCAATTATAGTAAGAAAAAGACCAGTCACCGGTGTGTGATTGAAAAATATAAAATTTAGTCGGGCTGTCTGGTTGAATTATGAATAATAATATGCTATAATACTATTATCTGAAATCGAAATAGAATCATAGGTGATTACATTTTTGTATCATCTATGAAAATTGAGATTAAAGATGTGGGTATGATTTTAGGATATGTAAGGTATATACTAAGGCCGCGTCTTTATGACGCGGCCTTTTTTCGCGGTGAGACGGAAAATCCTGCGCTGCCTGCGCAGTTTATTTCCGAATAGTTTTCAATAAATGTGAGACAGATGAAAGAGGAGACCAGGCATGGACACAAGAATTGCGATTATAGGAATTATTGTGGAGGATATTGATTCCACTGGGAAAGTCAATGACATTCTTCACGATTACAGTATGTATATCATCGGGCGGATGGGGATTCCCTACAGGGAGCAGGACATTAACGTGATCAGCATCGCGGTGGATGCACCATCTGATGTGATCAATACCATGGCGGGAAAATTGGGAAAGGTGCCGGGGGTCAGTGCCAAGGCCATGTATTCCGGCGCTTCTATTCAGAAAGAACAGGGGTGAGCAGGTGTGATCAAGATAGCGGTTTACGGAAAAGGGGGCATTGGAAAGTCCACCATTGTTTCAAATCTTTCCGCTGCCCTGGCCCAGCAGGGGCTGAAGGTGATGCAGATCGGGTGTGACCCCAAGGCGGATTCCACCATCGCCCTGCGCCACGGCAGACAGCTTCCCACGGTTCTGCAGACAGTCCGGGAGAAGAAAGATAACTTTGCTCTGGAGGAGATTGTGTGTACCGGGTACGCGGGGGTGGTCTGCGTGGAAGCGGGGGGACCCATACCGGGGCTTGGCTGTGCAGGGCGGGGGATTATGACAGCCCTTGAGAAACTGGAGCAAAAAGGCGCTTATGAGATTTATCAGCCGGATATCATTTTTTATGATGTGCTGGGAGATGTGGTCTGCGGCGGATTTTCCATGCCTATGAGGAAAGGGTATGCGCAGCAGGTTTTCATTGTGACTTCCGGAGAAAATATGTCCATTTACGCGGCTGCCAATATTGCCTCCGCCATTGAGAATTTCAAAGGCAGGGGATATGCCGCACTGGGCGGAATGATTTTGAACCATAGAAATGTGAAAGATGAAAGGGAAAAGGTGCAGGAGCTGTGCAGGGATTTCCACACGGATCTTGCGGGAGAGCTCAGCTGGAGCGGGACAGTCCAGCAGGCGGAGCCCCTTTATCAGACTGTGATAGAGGCGTTTGGGGACAGTTCTATGGCAGCCCAATACCGGGCGCTGGCCCAGGAAGTGCTCAGGCGGTGCGGTAACCAGACAAGACAGAAGCCGGATGGGGCAGAAGCGTCAGGGATAGGCCGGGAAAATTCGGAAAGCGGGGGGAAAATATGCTGAGGCGTGTGGGACAGGAAGTAAATGAAAAAGGTGTAAAGACCAGATTCGGGGAGTCCTCTTTTCCCATGCCTTTTCAGGAAGGTCTGGAGTACAGCTCTCCGGCCAGGGGAAACTGGAATATTGTTCACACGGGAATGCTGATTCCCCAGTCCCATCAGATTTTTGTCTGCGCCCAGGGGTGCCTGCGGGGGGTGGTGCTCACTGCGGCAGAGATGAATGCCCTGGACCGCTATTCCGCAGTGGCAATCCGGGAGGAAAATGTGCTGGACGGAACCATGGAAGAACTGATGATCGAAGGTGTGGCAGATGTGCTGAAAAAACTGAAGTACCGTCCCAGGGCTGTGCTGCTGTTTATCAGCTGTCAGCATTTTTTCCTGGCCTATGACCAGGAGCTGGTATTTCAGACACTGAGGGAGCGGTTTCCGGATATCCGGTTCGCGGACTGTTACATGATACCTACTTTAAGAAAAAGCGGCCTGACACCGGATCAGAAAATGCGCATCCAGCTTTACAGTATGCTGGAGCCTATGGCGCCGGACCCGAAGAAAGTGAATCTTATCGGGAGCAATCACGCCATCAAAAAGACCAGCGAGATCATTTCACTGCTCAGCAGTCATGGATATGAAATTCAGTCACTGAACAGCTGCCAGACCTTTGACGATTACCTCCACATGGCAGAGGGATGCCTGAACCTTCTCTACGAGCCCCTGGCCCTTGCGGCCGGGAAAGACCTGGAGAAAAGGCTGGGACAAAAATTTTTATATCTGCCATTTTCCCGTGTATTCCTCTTTTGTGCATCACAGCACTTCCCCGGCCATGCGCTCCGCGGCAAGCCCGGCTTTAAAGGAGCGCATGAATCTTCGGAATCCTTCCATGTCCTCTGATGCCGGCTCCACGCTGCTGCCTTTGCTGTTCTCAAAGACA
>CANSYV010000370.1 GCA_947651335.1 uncultured Lachnospiraceae bacterium | reverse complement strand
GGCATTCTTTGACAATAATGGGATCCATGGTATCATTTTCCGGCTGCAGGCGGATATAGCCGTCTTCGCGGTAGAAGGTCTTCACTGTGGCGGAATCTTCAATCAGCGCAACTATGATCTCGCCGTTCCTGGCAGTATTGCAGGAATTGACAAAAACCCTGTCCCCGTTGAAGATGCCCGCATTGATCATGGAATCGCCGCGGACGTTCAAAATAAAAGACTCTCCCTTCGGAACCACATCTGCCGGAACAGGAAAATATTCCACAATGTTTTCCTCCGCCAGAATGGGCTGTCCCGCCGCTACATTCCCGATAACGGGAAGGCTGACCATCTCTGTACGGACCAACTGGAAGCTGTCGTCACAGACCTCGATTGCCCTGGGTTTGGTGGGATCCCTCCGGATGTACCCGTTCTTCTCCAGCGATTCCAGATGGGAATGAACGGAAGATGTAGATTTCAGGCTGACAGTCTCGCAGATTTCTCTGACGGTGGGCGGATAGCCTTTTTTTAATATCTCATCCTTAATGTAGTCGAGTATTTCCTGCTGCTTGGGCGTTATTTTTCCATATGCCATAAATTACCTCCAAATCTGCCGGGTTCTTATTTTCTATAAAGTATTCTGTCTTTTCTTCCATTGGAAAGTTTTTTCTTCCATGGAGAGTCTTTTCTTCCATTGGAAAGTCCTTTCTTCCATTTCCAGTCTAACACATAAATGGGAAAAAAGCAAACATATATTCTAAAAATATGTTCGCTTATCAGATTTTACTCAGGTTTTTCCCGAAGCTGTACATACTGAGCAGCCTTGCGCCTGCGTTCGTCCGCCTGGGCAGCGTAATGCTTTCTGGTGGTATTCACGTCTTTGTGCCCCAGAACATCCGCCACCAGATAGATATCATGGCTCTCCTGATATAAGGAAGTTCCGTAAGTACTCCTGAGCTTATGGGGGGTGATTTTCTTCAGGTTGGTGACGCGGGAAGCATATTTTTTCACGAGCTTTTCCACTGCCCGCACCGTGATACGGCGGTTCTGCAGAGAGAGGAAGAGCGCATTTTCGTGTCCTTCCACAGGAATGATGTGCTGGCGTTCCTCCAGATAGTCAAGAAGCGCGGTCTCCACCTCGTCCCCGAAATAGACTATGGCCTCGTAACCGCCCTTGCGGCGTATCTTAATCCCGCACACGTCAAAGTTTACATCATTGAGATCCAGCCCCACGCATTCCGACACCCGAATGCCTGTGCCCAGAAGCAGTGTCAGCAGGGCAACATCCCTTATTTTCGTTTTTTTGTGATACTCCAGTTCCTTTTTGGTGAGGCTGGTTCCGTCCTCCACCTGATCCAGGAGAATGGCCACCTCATTGGGCTCCAGACGGATGATTTCCTTCTCGTGGAGTTTGGGCATGGAGACCAGGGCGGCAGGATTTGTCTCTATCATTTCGGAACGGTAGAAATAATTGTAAAAACTTCGAAGTGCCGCCAGCTTCCTTGATTTTCCCCGCTCATCATTGGTGATATCCCGCCCGTCCTTCTGATACAGGGACATGTACTCCAGATATTCTTCTATATCGAGCCGGGTCAGCTGGTCCAGAAGAGACAGCGGAAAATCCCTGATCTCCATTTTGGAACAGACGGGATTCTGTTCATGAAGATATTCAAAGAAGAGCCTGATATCATAGGCGTAAGCCAGCCTGGTCCGCGCGGAAGTGTACTCTTCAATGCCCCTGAAAAAGGTTCGGCAGAAATGGGGCAGTGTCTCCACAACCGCTCTCATTTTCAGAATATTCTGTTTATTCTGTTCGTCATGATAATTAATCTGTTTTGCTGCAGCCATTTATAATGCCCAACCTTTCATATCAGAGTTTTGAATTGCGGTAAACATCCTCTCCTTCACACCTGGATTCTCCAGGTTCAGCCCGCGGAGCAGGTTTTTGACATATTCCCGCTTTGTATGACCGTCTGCGGGACAGGGGCTTTTTATCACGGGAAGTTGATTTTTATTCACAAATCCAATGACATCCGCTTCTTTCATGTACATAAGAGGCCTGATTACGGTAAGCTCCGTTCTGTCCAGGTAAGTTACCGGCGCAAAAGTGTGAAAACGCCCCTCAAAAATCAGCGACATCAGCATGGTCTCCACCACGTCATCCTTGTGGTGGGCGTAGGCCACCTTGTTGCAGCCGGCCGCTTTTACAGCCTGATTCAGTGCCCCTTTCCGCATCTTGGCACAGAGCGAACAGGGATTTTCTTCCCTGCGGTCCTCGAAGATAATTTTGGCAATATCCGTCTCCACGATGGTGTATTCCACATCCAGTTCCCGGCACAATTCCTTCATTTTGTCAAGATTCAGATTCTGGAAGCCCAGGTCCACCGTCACCGCATGTATCTCAAATTTTTCGGGATAAAACCGTTTCAGGGCATGAAGCGCATACAGAAGCGTAAGGCTGTCCTTGCCGCCGGAGATGCCGATGGCAATTCTGTCCCCTGCTTCTATCATTTTATAATCATCCACAGCTTTTCTCACATAACTCAGTACCTGCTGAAGTCTCATGATTTCGTAAATCCTTTCTGTTAGACAGTTCCTTACTTTGCCATGTTCACCGGATGCAGGCGCGGGGAACTGATTGCGCTCACCTGG
>CANSYV010000369.1 GCA_947651335.1 uncultured Lachnospiraceae bacterium | reverse complement strand
CCTTCCTCAGCGTCCTTCTGGCTTTTGCATACGCCCCGTCCCAGAACCCCAAATTGATCAAAGGCTACCATCTGCTGGCACTGCTGCAGATCCGGGACGGGGCGTATGCAAAAGCCAGAAGGACGCTGAGGAAGGCGGCAAAGATAGATAAAACCAATACCACAACCCTTAGATTTTTGCGGGAGGTGGATCTTCAGACCGGGGAAGTAACCAATCTGGGGAAAAAGGAAAAGGGAAAAGAGGCCAGTCTGGATACGGAAGTGTCAGGTTACACATTCCGTTCCGGCAATGACCTGGTGATTCAGCCCCCTGCATACAGGGAGAATTCCATGTGGGGGACGCTGATTACACTGGGTATCGGCATTGCGGTGGGAATCGCGGCTCTTTGGTTCTTGATTATCCCGGCTAAAACACAGAAAGTGCTGGGGTCTGCCAACGATGAACTGATGTTGTACGGAGACCAGCTGGCCACGAAAGAGGCAGAGATTTCCAGGCTTGAGGCGGATTTGGAAAACGCCCAGGTAAGTTCCAATGATATACAGAAAAGTTCCAAGGACACTGCGCAGAAGGTGGAAGACTATGACAATCTTGTGCAGGCGTATAATCATTTCAGCACTGCCAGTTACGAGATGGCAGCAGATCTTTTATCCAGCGTGAATAAAGGCAGCCTCTCCGTGGGGGCGGCGGCGCTGTATGACACATTGAAAACACAGCTGACAGAATATCTGCCGGCAGAGGAACAGGAGAATCCAGACGGCCAGGCTCAGGGAGACGGTACTCAGGGCGCGCCGGAAGGACAGATACAGGGAGACGGCACCCAGGGAGATTTGGGAAATCCAGAGCAGATGGACGGCACTCTGGGCGGATTAGACACAGCAGATGGATTCCAGGATGGAACAGGGGATGTTTACTCCGATGAAATGCTATATTAGTTTATCATAATGGGGGACGTTTCCAAAAGAGCGATTACAGTACAATCAAAGATAAACCTCAAGAGAACAGAGGATGCGCATGATGATATGCGCATCCTTTTTCGATAGAATGTAAGGAACTGTAGGAAAATTTTATATGATGGAAGCGTCAGGAGGCTATAAGAAAGAGAGGGCTTTTAATGGAACAGATTTATCAAATAGATGGTATCAGTCTGACTGTGCATATGCCGGCGGAGCTCGACCATCCCAATGCGGAGCGCCTGAAAAAAGAAACTGATTACTATCTGGAAAATTACCACATTCAGCATATTATTTTCGATTTTCGGAATACTGATTTTATGGATAGTTCTGGCATTGGCCTGGTGGCGGGCCGCTATCGTCTTCTGAATCTAAGGGGAGGCAGTGTGGAGGCTGTTCATGTAAATGACCGGATTGATAAGATACTTCATTTATCTGGCATGCATAAAATCATTGAGATTCATCGGGAGGAAGAAAAGGATGGAGATTAAAAAAGATACGACAAATGAAATGATGATTGAATTTGACAGCCGCCCCGGCAACGAAGGGTTTGTCCGGGTGGCAGTGGCGGCTTTTTGTACTCAGCTCAATCCCACTCTGGAGGAAGTGGCAGACTTGAAAACGGCCCTCTCTGAGGCTGTCACCAATGCCATTATCCATGGATATGAGGGGGAAGTACATAAAATCCGGATTGCCTGTAAGGCGGAGAAAAATGTGGTGCACATCACAGTGACAGACTGGGGAAAAGGAATCGAGGATATCGAAAAAGCCATGCAGCCCATGTATACCAGCAAACCGGAGATGGACCGTTCCGGGATGGGGTTTGTCTTTATGGAGGCATTTATGGATCAGGTGGAAGTGACGTCCCGGCCAGGGGAGGGGACTGCTGTGTATATGAAAAAAGCCATAGGGAGGTAAGTGTGAAAGAAGACCGTACTTTAGTCCTGATCGGGCGTGCGCACCAGGGGGATAAAGCGGCGAGAGATACACTATTTGAAGAAAACATCGGTCTGATCTGGAGTGTGGCGAAGCGGTTTAAGAACAGAGGCGTGGAGATGGATGACCTGTTTCAGATCGGCAGTATCGGCCTCTTAAAAGCAGTGGACCATTTTAACATGGACTTTGATGTGAAATTTTCCACCTATGCAGTGCCTATGATTGCCGGGGAGATTAAGCGGTTTCTGCGGGATGACGGCATGATTCGGGTCAGCCGTTCTCTCAAAGAAGTTTCTTATAAAGCCTATCAGGTGCGGGAGCGGCTGGAATGGGAGCTGGACAGGGAGCCCACTGTGGAGGAAATTGCACGGGAGGCGGGAGTCTCACCGGAGGAGCTGGTGATGGCAACAGAGGCAGCCGCTGAGATTGAATCCCTGCAGAAAGTGGTTTATCAGGGAGACGGGACGGATATTTTATTGCAGGATAAACTGCAGGAAAAGGGGAATGCCCAGGAGAAAGTGCTGGACCGGCTGCTTCTGGAAGAAATTCTCCAGTATCTGGAGCCAGTGGAGCGCAGGCTGATTTATATGCGGTACTTCCAGGATATGACACAGAGCCAGGTGGCGGGTAAACTGGGCGTGTCCCAGGTGCAGGTTTCCCGCATGGAAAAGAAAATATTGAAAATGCTGAGAAGAAAAGTGTGATTGTGAATAATTTCCCCTCTTTTTCGAAATACTAAGGATTAGCT
>CANSYV010000368.1 GCA_947651335.1 uncultured Lachnospiraceae bacterium | reverse complement strand
GATTGCGGCATAGGGTTCTGCGAGATTTTAATGTTGAATATCCACAGACTCCTCACTGTATGTCCCACTGTCTGCCAGCATCATAACAGATTGATCCGAAACCTGGTTTTCGTCCTGGCCCAAAAAGTAATGCAGTTCAATGAAAAGATCACACATATGAGTAAACGCAGCACCCGGGAAAAGCTGTTGTCCTATCTCTCCTCTGAGGCGTTGAGACAGGGAAAACGTTCTTTTGACATTCCTTATGACAGACAGCAGCTTGCAGATTATCTGTGCGTAGAACGGGCCGCCATGTCCACAGAGCTCTCAAAGCTCCAAAAAGACGGTCTTCTTACGACAAATCGAAACCACTTCGAACTCATTTCCACCAGCACATTTGACGTTTGACTAAAATTTGGGCGTGTTTGACAGACAAACACGCCCTGACGCTCACTTACCCATCCATTCCCGGGCATGTTTCTGCGCATCTCTGAAAGAATTTTCAAAATAAGCGTTCACCTCTGCCCCATACAGTACAATATTCATACAAATATACATCCACAGCATAATCAGGATAATGGTTGCGAAACTGCCATACATGTTCAATGTATTGGGAAAAAATGTATAATACAGCGAAAACGCATAGGAAAACACCATCCACGCCACAGCCGTAATAAACGCCCCCGGCATCTGGCTTTTGAACGTGGCTTTTCTGTTTGGCAGCACCTTATACAAAGCCAGAAATACTGCCATCAAAAACAAAAAGGCAGTCAGTGTCCTGGCCCCGATAATCTGGGCAATCAGCCTGCCAAGCCAGGGCTGCCAGAGTGTAAGGCTTTTCTGAAGGCTGTTGCCGAACACCAGAAGCACCAGACTGACAATCACAGCCACCACAAAGGCAAATGTATAAAATACTGACCAGAGCCTGGTGGTGAGCCAGTCCCTGGTTTCTTCCACATGGTAAATGGTATTCAGACCATTGGTGATGGCCTGCACACCTTTTCCCGAGGACCACAGTGACAACAAAAGGGTAATGGGCACCACCGCGCTGGTTTTCCCATAGACTTCATTTACAATAGAGAGCACCAGCCCCCGGAAATTCTCCGGGCAGATCTCCGCGATCACCTGCCTGACCATCACCTGGGTCAAAGGAGTATAGCGGACAATAGTGAGCAGGAATAAGATAAACGGGATAAATGACAAAATAATAAAATATGCCGCCTGCGCCGCATATGCGCTTACATGATCCCTGAAAGCCCGGTTCAGAAAGCCCTTAACAGCATCCACTGCCTCAGCTGCGTTTTTATTCATGAACTACCTCTTGCCTATTTCTTTTCCACTCCAAAACGATAAATTGTCACTGTCCGATAGGGCTTTCCCGCTTCCAGCGCAGGAGATTCAAAATTCTCCTCATTCACACTGTTGGGGAAATACTGAGTCTCCAGACACAGCCCGTCTCTTCTGTGATACGTACAGCCGTTCTTGCCTGTCTGCTCCCTGATAAAATTCCCGGTATAAAACTGCACTCCCGGCAGGTCCGACAGCACTTCCATCACAATACCCGTCTTTGGCCCCAGTACCCGGGCAATCACCCTCTTGTGGCCCTGACTGTAATGGTCACAGACAAAATTATGGTCAAATCCTCCTCCATAGCGAATCTGTTCATCATCCCCGTCCAGATCCTGCTCTATGACTTTTCCCATGGTAAAATCCATTGCCGTTTTCTGCACCGGAAGAATTTCTCCTGTGGGAATGGCCCCGCTGTCTTTCACAGGAGTAAAACTCTGGGCTTTTAGTTTCACCCAGTGGTCACTGATACAGCCCTGGTCGTGGCCGTTCAGATTAAAATAGCTGTGATTGGTCATATTCGCCACGGTATCCGCGTCGCTGCTGCCCATATACTGAATACTCACTTCATTTCCCCGGGAAAATTTATATTTGACCATAATACGGAAATTCCCGGGGAATCCCTGATCGCCATCCGGGCTGAAAAGACCAAAGGTCACGCTGTTGTCCCCATCATCTGTTTCTATCTCGTCCCACAGACGGTACTCATAATTATCCGGTCCGCTGTGCAGATTATTTTCCCCATTGTTGGCAGCCAGCTGATAGACCTTTCCGGCAATCTCTGCCCTGGCCTGGCTGATGCGGTTGGCATTGCGGCCTATCACAGCGCCGAAGTGGGCCCTGCCCTTTTCATATTCCTCCAGAGTGTCATACCCCAGCACCACATCTGTCAGCTTTTTGTCCCGGTCCGGCACCGCCACAGACACCAGACAGGCTCCATAATTTGTCACCTCTATATAAGCGCCGCTTTCATTTGACAGCCGGTAAATGTACGCCTCTTTTCCCTCTGAGGTAAAGCCGAAGCTCCTTTTCATTATGTTCATACCTTATTCCTCTCCAAACGCCTTAAAATCAGCAAAAGAGAGCCATTGGCTGACTCTCTCTTTATCCTTGGTGAACCCGAAATGCCGTTGCCTATATTTTGACGCCTAGCTGAACTGCTAGGTGGGTAACCGCAATTGAACTTCTGTCTACCACGACTTGAGGTCTGACATCCATTCAACAATCTAGGAATCCCATAAACGTAAATGTAGGTTCAAAATAATAGGGGATATCGCACATTTCAGGCATTCATCCCGTCATATAAACCG
>CANSYV010000367.1 GCA_947651335.1 uncultured Lachnospiraceae bacterium | reverse complement strand
TCACCACCTGTCGCCAGTAATGTCTGGGTATCGGAAATCATTGTGTACATTTCCTCATTTTTCCTGCTCCCCCGGTAAATCTGATGGAACACTTCTCCATCTTTGATAAACAACACCCGTTTCGCCCGGCTGGCCGCCATAACGCTGTGGGTCACCATGAGAATGGTCTGGCCTTTCTCGTTCACATCCTGAAACACGGACAGAAGATCTCCTGCTGCCCGGGAGTCCAATGCCCCGGTGGGCTCATCCGCCAACAGAAGCTGGGGCCCGGTGATCAGCGTCCTGGCCACAGCTGCCCGCTGTTTCTGCCCTCCGGACACTTCATAGGGAAATTTTCCCAGAATCTCCTGAATCCTCAGCTGCTGCGCCAGAGGATGCAGCTTGCTCTTCATGGTCTGATACGATTCCCCTGCCAGCACCAGAGGCAGAAAAATATTGTCCTGGAGATTAAAGGTATCCAGCAGATTAAAATCCTGGAAGACAAATCCCAGATTCTTTCTCCTGTACGCCGCAAGCTCCTTTTCCTTAATCAGAGATAAACTTTTTCCATTTAGCAGCACTTTGCCTCTGGTGGGTTTATCCAGAGCCGCCAGAATGTTCAGCAGAGTGGTTTTGCCGGAACCGCTCTCTCCCATAATGGCCACATACTCCCCTTCATCCACCTGAAAATTCACATCAGAGAGAGCCTGCACCTGATTTCCGCCAAAACGGGTGGTATAGACTTTCTGTACATGTTCTACTTCCAACAATGACATGGTTTGATTCCTCCTCTAAATTATTAGGAACTGATGCAGTTCCCTGTTTGTTGGTCATAGTATAACAAAGTGGACAGCTGTCTGCCTTAACTGCGGCTTACAGTTTCAGGGGAGCACCTTACAGTTTTGTAAGGAACTGTATGCACGATTCACCCTGCAAACTTCCCAATAAATTCCTTCACCCTGGCATTGGGCGCCGTAAAGATCTCTTCCGGTGTTCCCTGCTGCTGGATCACCCCCTGCTCCATAAAGATAATCCGGTCAGACAGTTCTCTCGCAAACTGCATCTCATGGGTGACAATGATCATGGTCATGTGCTGCCGGGCCAGATCACGGATTACTTTCAGCACCTCCCCGGTGAGCTCCGGGTCCAGCGCGGAAGTGGGTTCATCAAAAAATAAAATCTGCGGCTGCAGTGCCAGGGCCCTGGCTATAGACACCCTCTGCTGCTGCCCGCCTGACAGCTGATAGGGATACACATCCATCTTATCCTCCAGTCCCAGCTGGCGCAGCAATTCCACAGCCCGCTCCTTAGCCTCCCGTTTCGGGACTTTATCCACACTCACCGGCGCGTCGATCACATTTTTCAGCACCGTATAATGGGGAAATAAGTTAAAATTCTGAAATACCAGCCCAAAATATTTCCGGATTCGTTTCAACTCTGGTTTGGATACATAGACAGACTTTCCGTCCTTTTCACAGGCCGCCGTCTCCCCCAGATAAATCAAATCCCCTCCATCCATCCGCTCCAGCATTGTGGCACAGCGCAAAAGGGTAGATTTTCCGGAACCGGAAGGCCCGATCACAGACACCACCTCCCCCTTTTTCACTGACAGGGAAATATCTTTTAATACAACCAGATCACCAAAAACTTTTTTCATGTGATTGATTTCCAATACTTTATCTTGTGCACCATCACTCATTGTACTTAAAATCTCCTCCCGCGTTTCTGCTATCTATAATAATTCAAACGCTTTTCCACATACTCCATGATAAAAGCTACCAGCAGATTAAATATGTAGTAAAAAAGTCCCGCCGCCATCAGTGGAAGAATGGATGTCTCCTTTGCCGCAATCTGCTTAGCGGCAGTAAACATCTCCACTTCTGTCAAAACAAAGGCCAGAGACGTATCTTTTACCAGAGTAATCATCTCATTGGTCACAGGGGGCAGAATCCGCTTAATCACCTGGGGCAGAATAATTTTTACAAAAGTCTGCACCTTGCTGTAACCCAGCACCTCCGCGGCCTCATACTGCCCCTTTGGCATAGATTCAATACCGGACCGGTAAATCTCCGCAAAATAGGCGGCATAATTCAGCACAAAGGACAAAATCACCGCCACAAACCGGTATCCCGGCGGAATTCTCATACCAAACACATAGTAAGGCGCAAAATATACCACAATCATCTGGAGCATCAGCGGCGTCCCGCGCATGACAGAAATATAAAACTTGGCGATTCCCCTCACCGGCCCTCTGCCTGACATTCTTCCAAAAGAAAAAATCAGTCCCAGCGGCAGAGAAAACAGCAGCGTCAGGAGAAAAATAGAAACGGTTTTCACCATTCCGCTGCCTAAAAGCTGCAGCATTGTTGTCGTATTCATATTACACTTCCTATCCCTTCCCGAATATTTACAAAAAAGAACCACAAAAATGAAAAAGGGACGGATTCTTCCACCCCTTTCTCATTTTCATTGAGACTCTTTTCTATCTCTTATTTTCCCAGGCAGACTGCGTCTGTCAGACCGTAATCCGCATACTTCTCGGCAATTTCCATAAATGTGCCGTCATCTACCATCTGCATCAAGGTGCTTTCCACCAGATCCTTCAGCTCATCGTTGCCTTTCAAAATAGTCATAACATAGAATTGCTTTCAGCTCAGATGCAAAACACAAA
>CANSYV010000366.1 GCA_947651335.1 uncultured Lachnospiraceae bacterium | reverse complement strand
GAGTGATTCCGGATGGATTGAAAGCTAAAATAGACTTGTCAAAGTTGAAGATATGTCGGCCCTGAATAAAAAAGTAGAGACGGACGGACAGGAGCCCGAGGATGCGGCCAAAGAATTCCTCTCAGAAAGGGGGCTTCTGAAAGAATGAACACAGCACAGCCCATGATCGAATTTCAGGGGGTATCAAAGAACTATGGGGAAAAACAGGTCCTGTGTGACGTAAACCTGGCAATTTCCAAAGGAGAATTCGTCACATTAATCGGACGCTCCGGATGCGGAAAGACCACACTTTTGAAGATGATCAACGCATTGATCCAGCCAGATAAGGGAACGGTGCTGGTAGACAGCAGGGATATTTCCCAGACAGACCAGATCGCTCTTCGCAGAAATATGGGTTATGTGATTCAGAATGTGGGCCTGTTCCCCCATATGACCGTGCGAAAAAACATCCGATATGTCCCCAGCCTTTTGAAATGCCCCTCCAGGTCTTTTACCCCGCCGGAAAAACTGATGGATATGGTTTCCCTGGAACGGGAACTGCTGGACCGGTACCCCTGTGAGCTCTCCGGCGGACAAAAACAGAGGGTGGGCATTGCACGGGCACTGGCCGCAGCACCGCCCATCCTGCTGATGGATGAGCCTTTCGGAGCAGTAGATGAAATCACCAGGAAGCAGCTGCAGGCCAGTATCCAGAAGATACACCGTCAGCTGGGCATAACCATCATCTTTGTCACCCACGCCATTGATGAGGCCCTGCTGCTGGGGACGAAAACGGCTATATTGGGCGGACAGACTGTCCTCCAGTACGACACGCCCGCGCAGATTCTCACTGCGCCTGCCGCCCCCTTCGTAAAAGAACTGACCAGCAGTGTCAGCCTGGAAATGATACAAGAGGCAAAGTCAGGAGAAAAGCGATGAAAACCACAATGATCGTATGTGAAACTCTGAAAGATGAATTTCTCTTCCTATATAAAGAGATGGATCTCAACGCAGATGTGAAATGGATAGAATCCGGACTGCATAATTATACACAGAAACTCCACGACCGGCTGCAGCAGGCTATAGACGAGATCACCCATTGCGGCAGGGTCATACTGGTATTCGGCAGATGCGGAGATTCCATCTCAAATCTTAAAAACGGCAATTTTGAGATGATCATTCCCCGGGCAGAGGACTGCATTTCCCTCCTGATGGGATCAGACGAGCGCAGGCGGGACTACTCCAAAGAACATGCAGCCTACTACCTCACAGAAGGCTGGCTTCGGGGAGAGCGGAATATCTGGGTGGAATATCTGTATTCTGTGGAAAAATACGGGGAGGACACAGCCAGAAATATTGCCAGGATGATGTACTGCAATTACCGCACACTGGCCCTGCTGGATACAGGGATCAATCCCATCGGCCGGCTGATGGAAAAGACCCGGGAAATTGAGGAGACATTGGAGCTGGAGCGGAAAGTAGTTCCGGCCCAGCTCACATATATCCGGGAGCTTTTGACCGGCCCCTGGGATACCGAAAGATATGAGATCGTACCCCCTTACGGGGTGGTGGGCAGACCTGGGGAGAATGTATAAAGATTGCAGTATTGTAAAATATCCCTGAATATGGTTTAATTTTATTTTTTAAATATTTTAAAGGAAAATGAAATTTATCTTAAAAGCATTGGAATGCTTATGAGTATGTGATAAAATAATACTCATAAATATTCAGAGGGAGAATTTTATATGGTACTATTTACAAACGTTCACTACGATGATGAATTTATTTATGCAATCGCAGATTATGACGCCCTGGGGACTCGACGGAAAGTCCAAATTGATATAAATGGTGAATACGCCTCTGTTGAAGGATTCACGGAACAGGAATGTGCAAACCCACTATTTGCCAGCGAAGAATGCCATACCATTGTAAAAGGACTGCATTATATGGCGGTATTCCTTGAAATGGACGGCAGTTTACAGGAGACAATCCCAATGAGCTGGGGGTAAGATATGATGAATAGTGGTGCAAGAATCCAGAAAACATAGAGTCTCATGTGGAAAGTATTGGTAAATTCCAAAAAAAGATTTATTGCATGTCCCCCCATTTTTGCGTATAATATGAAGTGGAAAAACTTAGAGAAAAAGGATGAAAAACATATGATACGCTTTATACTCACCTGCATTGTAGTCATCGGTTTTTTGGTTTTGTCAATTCCTGTTTTAATCGCAGAATGGATCATCGGTAAATTTTCCCCTCAAACCAGAGACAGCAGCTCCCTGAAAATTGTTCTGGCCGTATTCCGCCTGTGTATCCGCATCACCGGATCTACGGTTGCCGTCATCGGCGAAGAAAACGTACCCCGGGATACTCCAGTGCTGTACATAGCCAACCACCGGAGTTTTTTTGACGTGCTGCTGACTTATGTGCGTGTCCCCCGATGCACCGGATATATTGCAAAATATGAAATGAAAAATATCCCGCTCCTCAACTGCTGGATGCGATATCTCCACTGTATTTTTCTCAACCGCGAGAACATCCGTCAGGGAATGAAATCAATTCTGGAAGCCGCGGAAGAAATCAAAAACGGGGTCTCAATTTGTATCTTCCCTGAAGGAACCCGGACAAAGGACACTGCTGGCAGTTATATACAAAGCATCGCCAGATAATGATTCCGCCGTAGGGGGC
>CANSYV010000365.1 GCA_947651335.1 uncultured Lachnospiraceae bacterium | reverse complement strand
TGGTTCTCAAACAGCTCTTTACAGATACCGCTGTCATTGGCAGCCCGTTCCAGAAGCTCTTTATCGTAAAAGGGAATTTCCAGTTTTTCTGCCAATTTTTCTCCGATCTCCCGGCCGCCGCTGCCATATTGGCGTCCAATGGTGATAATTGCATTTGTCTTCATACTTTTACTCCTCCTATTTTAGCATTTTCAATTTTTCCAGTAATTCAAGAAAAGATTCCGGAAAAGGCGCGGATACTTCCAGGTATTTTCCTGTAGCCGGGTGCTGAAAGCCCAATACCCGGGCGTGAAGCGCCTGTCCAGGCAGATGATATGGATTGCCGCCATTTTTATTGTATAAGAAATCACCGGCCAATGGATGCCCTATACTGGCCATATGGACACGGATTTGATGGGTGCGCCCTGTCTCCAGACGGCACTGTATATGGGTAAATCTGCCGTGATACCGCTCTAATACCTGATAGTGGGTGACAGCATGCCTGCCGCTTTTTGAATGGACAGACATTCTCTTGCGGTCTGTGGGATGCCTGCCCACCGGGGCATTGACACATCCCTGGTCTTCTTTTATATTTCCATGGACAACGGCGTGGTAGAGCCGGTGTATGGTATGTTCTTTTAACTGCTCTGCCAGATTCTGATGGGTGCGGTCATCTTTGCAGATGACCAGTGCGCCGGAGGTGTCTTTGTCAATACGGTGCACGATTCCCGGCCGCAGTTCTCCGTTGATTCCGGACAGGCTCCCGCCGCAGTGGGCCATGACCGCGTGCACCAGCGTATGCTCTGTGTGGCCGGGAGCCGGATGCACCACCATTCCCTGAGGCTTGTTCACAATCAGCAGGAATTCATCTTCGTATAAGATGTCCAGGGGAATGGATTCTGGAATCATGGAGACTGGCCGGTTTTCCGGAATATATACGCACACCGTGTCCCCTGTCTGGAGACGGAAGCTGGGTTTTACAGGTTTTTGATTCACCAGGACATTTCCCTCTTTGAGAAGCTTCTGCAGACGGGAACGGGAAATGCCGTCTTCTTCCAGGCACAGGGCCTTGTCAATGCGCATCTGGTTCTGGTCCTGGGAAACCACCACTACTTTTTTTCGCTCTGTCATTCCTTTTTCCTCTGCATAAATGAAAAATCTTCTTCCCCATACACAAAGCAGACATAGATAAACAAACAGACACTGCTGACTACCACATAAATATCCGCCACATTAAACACAGGAAAATCAATCAGAGAAAAATAGAAAAAATCCACCACATATCCGTGTAAAAGGCGGTCAATCCCGTTGCCCAAAGCTCCTGCTGATAAACCGGCCCCCAGGGCGTAAAAGGGGATATAACGGCTGGATGGGGGCATTTTATACAGGAACCATGCCACACCTGCCAGAAACACCGCGCACAGCACGAGAAAGACGATTTTCTGATTTTGGAACAGCCCGAAGGCCGCGCCCCTGTTTTCCAGATAATGCAGTTGAAACACACGGGGAATCAGAATCATGTCTTCCTTTCCCCGCAGATTGGCGGCGGCCAGATATTTGGCCAGCTGATCAATCAGAACCAGGGCAAGGGCGCTTCCGGCAGTCCGTATAAGATATGTTTTTTTCTTTTCCTTCATGATACGCCTTTCAGATAATCAATGGCTGCCCGCAGTTCATCCTCACTCACTGTATGGTCTGCAAATGCCTCACCGATTTTCCGAAGCAGAATGAAACGGACCCTTCCCTGGGACATTTTTTTATCTTTTTTTGTGGTTTCCAGAAGGTCTTCTGTGGATAAGTCTGCCTTGATTTGTACTGGAAGATGAAAAAGGCCGTTGATTTTTTCTATTTTATCCAGCACGTCCTTTTCAATCAGGCCCCTGCGGTGGGATAAGAATGCTGCCGCTGTATATCCCAGGGCCACACACTGTCCGTGGAGCATCTGAAAGTCCATCTTTCTCTCTATGGCATGTCCAATGGTATGTCCCAGATTCAAAAGAGCACGGGGGCCTTTCTCGTGGGGGTCCTGCTTCACAATGTCTCCTTTGATTTGGCAGCTTCTGAAAATCATCTCCTGGAGTGTGCCAAGCTCTCTGTCCAGGATGGACATATGGTGTTCCTCCAGCCACTGGTAGTAAGATTCATCCTTTAGCAGTCCGTGCTTTAAAATCTCTGCCATTCCGCAGGCAAATTGTTCTTTGTCCAGCGTATTCAGAGTATTCAGATTCATATACACCAATTTGGGCTGATGAAACGCTCCCACCATATTCTTATAGCTTTCAAAGTCCACCCCTGTCTTTCCCCCAATGCTGCTGTCCACCTGGGCCAGCAAAGTGGTGGGAACCTGAACAAAGTCAATGCCTCTTAAGTAAGTGGCAGCGGCAAATCCCGTTAAATCTCCGATTACCCCGCCCCCCAGGGCCAGCAGAAGATCCCTCCGCTCAAAATTATTGTGGATTAAATGGGTATATAAATTCTGCACGGTGGATAACTGTTTATGGGCTTCTCCGGCCTCCATGACAAAGCAGGTAACTTTGGGAAAGACTTTCTCTAATTCTTCTTTTACAGCCTGGCAGTATAAGGGGCCCACATGGGTATCTGTCACCACACAGACTTTCCCATCTGTCTGCCGGCATTGCGAGATAGCCTCTGCAAACTTAGCGGCATGCTCAGCCTCTTCGTAAGCTGCTTTTTCC
>CANSYV010000364.1 GCA_947651335.1 uncultured Lachnospiraceae bacterium | reverse complement strand
GATGGTGGTTTCCCAGGGATGGAAGGCTGTTTATGAAAATCAATCGGAAGAATGGGACGATGGAGAAGATGATGACAGGTCTGACCAATTAAAGGACCAGGTACTCCCTTCTTTAGAAAAAAATGAAGTTTTGAAAGCGGAGGCTGTGAAAATCACTACCGGAAAGACAAAACCGCCGGCTTATTTCAACGAGGCTGCTCTGCTTTCAGCTATGGAAAACCCCGTAAAATATATGGAATCC
Source organism: uncultured Lachnospiraceae bacterium (assembly GCA_947651335.1). Classification (GTDB taxonomy): domain Bacteria; phylum Bacillota; class Clostridia; order Lachnospirales; family Lachnospiraceae; genus MGBC164599. The sequence goes on along the minus strand of CANSYV010000364.1, from coordinate 2,438 downwards.
CAGGATGCAAAGGTGAGAAAGACCCTGGGAGAGACAGGCGGATTGGGGACAGTGGCCACCCGCGCTGATATTATAGAAAAATTGTTCCACTCGTTTATGATGGAAAAGAGAGGCCAGGAGATTCATCTTACTTCGAAAGCGAAACAGCTTCTGGAATTAGTCCCGGAAGATTTGAAAAAGCCGGAATTGACAGCAGATTGGGAAATGCGTCTGGGGAATATTTCCAGGGGTAAAATGAGAAAAGATGCATTTATGGAAAATATCCAGGATTATACCCGTGAGTTGGTCGGGCAGATCCGTGCGGGAGAAGGAAATTTCCGCCACGATAATCTGACAAATACCAAATGTCCAGTCTGCGGTAAGAGAATGCTGGCGGTCAACGGAAAAAATGCCCGTCTTCTGGTATGTCAGGACCGCACATGCGGACATAGAGAGACTGTGGCAAGAACGTCCAATGCCCGCTGTCCAAACTGTCATAAAAAGATGGAATTAATCAAAAAGGGCGAAGAAGAAATGTTTGTATGTGTCTGTGGACATAAGGAGAAACTGTCAGCTTTCAAGGCGCGCAGGGAAAGAGAAGGAGCAGGCGTTTCCAAAAGGGACGTGCAGAAATATCTGAGCAGGCAGAAAAGTGAGTCGGTGAATACGCCATTTGCAGATGCTTTTTCTAAAATTTCTCTGGATGATTAGATCGGGAAGACGGAGGTTTTATGCTGTCACAAGATGAATTTCTGGAAATGTTAGACGAGATTGCCGACGAGATTCCACGGGAGTTTTATCATGAGTTAAATGGCGGGATTCTGCTCAGACCAGAAGCAAAACTTCATCCTGCCAGTGAACCGTGGAGACGTTTATGGGTGATGGGAGAATATCGGAGAAGTCCTACGCTGGGACGGTTTATCTATATCTATTATGGTTCTTTCGAAAGACTGCACGGAGATTTGGAGAAGAGTGAACTGAGAAAGAAAGTCAGACATACGGTTATTCATGAATTCAGGCATCATTTGGAATCACTGGCCGGGGAACACGGGCTGGAGAGGGAGGATGCCCGTTTTCTGGAAAGATATAGATATGAAAACATATAAGGAGGATAATTATTATGAAATTGTATGAGAAAGGTGTCTATTTGGTGCATGGCAGGGAGATTGTGGAAGACCCTGCAGGGGTTAGTGTCACCCAGGAGGAAGCGGCAGCAAATACCATTGCCTATGGAATCTTGAAGGAACACAATACTTCTGATTCTATGGAAAATCTGCAGATTAAATTTGACAAGCTTACTTCTCATGATATCACCTTTGTGGGGATTATACAGACTGCCAGGGCTTCCGGACTGGAGAAGTTTCCGGTGCCTTATGTGCTTACAAACTGCCACAATTCCCTCTGCGCAGTGGGAGGGACCATTAATGAGGACGACCATGTATTTGGTCTGACCTGTGCAAAGAAATATGGCGGTGTCTATGTGCCTCCTCATCAGGCAGTTATCCATCAGTATGCACGGGAAATGCTGGCCGGTGGCGGCAAAATGATTCTGGGATCGGACAGCCATACCCGCTATGGGGCTCTCGGAACAATGGCCATGGGTGAGGGCGGCCCGGAACTGGTGAAACAGCTTTTGGAACAGACATATGATATCCAGATGCCGCAGGTAGTGGGTGTGTATTTAAAGGGCAAGCCTGTACCTGGTGTAGGCCCCCAGGATGTGGCACTGGCTATTATTGGAGAAGTATTTGACAGAGGGTATGTAAAAAATAAAGTTATGGAGTTCGTAGGTCCTGGGGTGTCGAATCTGTCTGCTGATTTCCGCATCGGCGTTGACGTTATGACAACAGAAACCACCTGTCTGTCTTCTATCTGGAGGACAGATGAAACCATCCGGGAATATTATGAGATCCATGGAAGGTCAGAAGAATATAAAGAGCTGAATCCGGGAAAGACAGCTTATTATGACGGAATGATAGAGATTGACTTAGGTGAAATCCGTCCCATGATTGCCATGCCTTTCCATCCTAGCAATACGTATACCATTGATGAGGTAAATGCCAATTTGAAAGATGTGCTGGCCGATGTGGAGAAGCGGGCACAGGTGAGTCTGGACGGACAGGTAGAGTTCAGTCTGCAGGATAAAGTTGTAGACGGACGTCTTTATGTGGAGCAGGGAATCATTGCCGGCTGCGCAGGAGGGGGCTTTGAAAATATCTGTGACGCGGCAGATATTCTCCAGGGGGCAAGTATTGGCTCAGACCGCTTTACACTCAGTGTGTATCCGGCCAGTACACCTATTTATATGGAGCTGGCGAAAAATGGAGTTTTGGCAGATCTGCTCCGCACAGGAGCTGTGGTAAAAACTGCTTTCTGCGGACCCTGCTTTGGAGCAGGTGATACACCGGCAAACGGTGCCTTAAGTATCCGCCACTCTACCAGGAATTTCCCCAATCGGG
>CANSYV010000363.1 GCA_947651335.1 uncultured Lachnospiraceae bacterium | reverse complement strand
TCCGCAGATTCTGATGCGTCCCTTTCTGGTGAGGATGCGTATGCTGTTCTGGGAATAAAACTGTATACTCTTATAATTTTCAATATACAGGCTGCTGCTGCCTGTAATTGTCAGCAGGGATTCCTGTGAGGCCAGGTCTTCTGGCACCTCCAGGGTATTCATCAGCCCCTCGCGGAAACGGCTGTAGGTTTCTTTCATATATGCTCCAGGCTTTTATTCCCTAGTATATGACAAGAGTATGTGATTTATGTTTTATTGGGACCGGAATAAGATCAGTGAAAACCACAGAACCGTATTGCCCCCCAGATAGTACTCCATCTTCTCCCTCTCCACAATCTCAGGCACCACAATGCCATATGCTTCCAGGCAGGGGTGCATCTGGTCCGGAAAACGGCAGGGGCCTTTGGGATAAGCGCACTCCTCGCAGATTTCACAGGATTCGGTGGAGAGAACAAAAGTCTCCAGTCCTTTTTCTGACATATATTGATTAATCTGGTCTGTGATTTCTTCGTGGGCGCTTCTGGTCCGCAGCATTTCTTCCATATCCAGCACGTCCCTCACTTCCGCCACTGTGGAGAAAAATACACCCCTGGGATAGGTGTGGCAGAACTGTTCACATTCATCCAGCTCTCCCACCCCTGGGGGGCAGGCCCAGGTGGTGCCGTACCGCTCACATTCCTGCTGGCACACAGTCCGCACCCGGGGTTCTACGGGAAGGTTATCAGTGGAAATAATCCGGTATTCATACACGGGATATTGGGCGATGTATTCGTCCAGACCTGGTATTTGTATCATGAGATTCTACTCCTTTTCATAAAGCGTGTTTCAAACTGACAGCTCCATTTCCCTGCCGTTTAATGATGCCAGGACCAGCTGGTCCTGTTTGTCGTACACCAGTTTCAGGGAGAAAAAGGGAAGCTCATCCTCCAGGAGCCGGAAGAAGATTTTATCACCTTCCCAGATATTCAGCTTCCAGATTTCTTTTTTCTCAACCCAGACCAGCTCCCCCTCATTGCAGGGAACAGCCGTCCCGGTAAAGCCGTCGGCAGTAAACAGGTGCATATACTCGATCTCCCCTTTCCCGGACAGAAATGTGACAATTCCCCGGAAACGGTAGGAGGTGAGATGATATCCTGTTTCTTCCCGGACTTCCCGGAGCAGACATTCCTCCGGGCTCTCCCCTTCCTCGAAATGTCCGCCCACGCCGATCCATTTATCTTTATTGATGTCTTTTTCTTTTTTCGTTCTGTGCATCATCAGGTATCTGCCATCCTGCTCAATATAGCACAGAGTACTCATTCTCACCCGCATAGCCTTTAGCTTCTTGCCATATTGTTAATGGCGGTTACCAGGGCGTCAATACTGGCGCGGATAATATCCGGGTCCACAGCTGCTCCCCAGAACAGTTCTCCAGAAGGATTGCTGATTCCCACATAGGCGATGGCCCGGGAACTGGAGCTTTGTTCCAGGGCGTGTTCCTGGTAAGTCACCAGCTGGTAATCCAGGCCGTATGCTTTTTTCAGCGCATTGCTCACTGCGTCCAGACGTCCGTTTCCGGAAGCTTCTGTGGTGACTGTCTCGTTCTGGAAGGTGGAGGTAACCTGGGTGGTGATGCCGTTTATCTGCTGGAAATGGACACCGTGAATGCTGTATGGCTCCACCACATCCTCGAATTTCTTCTTGAACAGCTCGAAGATTTCTTCCGGGAGCAGCTCCTTGTGGGTATGGTCGGATACGGCTTTCGACGCATAGCCCATGGCCTCCCGCATTTTCGCGGGCAGATTCAGGCCGTACCTGGTCTCCAGAATGTAGCCCACACCGCCCTTGCCGGACTGGCTGTTGATGCGGATCACATCCGCGTCGTAGCTTCTCCCCACATCTTTTGGGTCAATGGGCAGATAGGGAATGGTCCAGTGAGGCGGCTGTTTTTCTTCCAGCCAGTGCATACCCTTGGCGATGGCATCCTGATGAGAGCCGGAGAAGGCGGCAAATACCAGTGCCCCGCTGTAAGGACTCCGCTCGTCTATACTCATCCCCGTGTATTTTTCATAACATTCACATATATGGGGCATATGGGAAAAATCCAGTTCCGGGTCTACGCCCTGGGAATACATATTCATTGCCAGAGTCACAATATCCACATTGCCGGTGCGCTCACCGTTGCCGAACAAAGTGCCCTCGATTCTGTCTGCCCCGGCCAGAAGTCCCAGCTCCGCGTCTGCCACGCCGCATCCCCTGTCGTTGTGCGGATGAAGAGATACCACCACGTTTTCCCTGTATTTCATATTTTCACACATATACTCGATCTGGCTGGCATAGACGTGAGGCAGGGAGTGCTGTACTGTCACAGGAAGATTAATAATAGCTTTCTTCTCAGGGGTGGGTTTCCACACATCCAGAACCGCATTGCACACTTCAAGGGCATACTCCGGTTCCGTCCCTGTGAAACTCTCCGGGCTGTATTCAAATAAATAATTTCCGTTGGTCTCGTCAGTGAGCTTTTTCAGCAGGGCCGCTCCGTCTACGGCAATCTGCAGGATCTCTTCTTTTGATTTTTTAAATACCTGTTCTCTTTGTACCAGAGAGGTGGAATTGTACACATGGTCAACCGCTTTTTTCGCCCCCTCCAGCGCCTCAAAGAGAACAGGTATTTAAAAAATCAAAAGAAGAGATCCTGCAG
>CANSYV010000362.1 GCA_947651335.1 uncultured Lachnospiraceae bacterium | reverse complement strand
ATCAGCAACAAAGAGGATGCGGTTAAAAACTTTCGATTGGATCGAACAGAAATTGAAAGCGGCAAGGTCAGCCTTTCAGAGAATGCCTTTAATCTGTCGGATACCATGGAAAATCTGCTGACAGTATTTCACTCGCAGATGGAGACAAAAGGTCTTGAACTGAATGTCCATATTGCAAAACTGGAGCATGAGGATGTGATTGGCGATGAACAGCGGCTGCAGCAGATTTTCATGAATATTATGGGAAATGCGGTGAAGTTTACTCCCGGAGGCGGCAGTATCAGCATTCAGATTGAGGAGAAGCCTTCTCATACCATAGGAAGCGGATACTATGAATTTACATTCGCTGATACGGGTATTGGAATGGATGAAGAGTATATCCACAAGATCTTTGAGCCATTTTCCCGCGCCGCAGATTCCCGTACCGGCAAAATAGAAGGGACAGGCCTGGGCATGTCCATCGCTGTAAATATTGCCCGCATGATGGGCGGGGATATCAAAGTGGAAAGTACACTGGGCAAAGGTTCTAAATTTACAGTTATGGTATATTTGAAACTGGATGATGTGGCCCAGGCAGATTTGGATGCACTGGCCCAGTTATCGGTTCTTATTGTTGATGATGAGGAGGAAGTCAGCAAAAGCGCCTGTGAGATCTTGAAAAGCCTTTATATGCATGCGGAATACGTACTGAGCGGTGACGCGGCAGTGAAACGTATTACTGAGGCCGAAGAAACTGGAGAAGGTTTTTCTGCTGTGATTCTGGATTGGAAAATGCCGGATAAAGACGGGCTGGAAACCACCAGTGATATCCGGGAGGCTGTTGAAAACGGTCCGGCTGTGATTTTGGCTGCTTTTGACTGGGCGGATATCGAGGCGGAAGCAGTGGAAGCCGGGGTGGATGCGTTTATCGAAAAGCCGCTGTTTAAGTCCAGGATGACGAAAGTGCTGAAAGATGTGCTGGGATTGGGCACAGGAGAAAAGACAACCACAGCGCTGGAGACTTTCCAGGAGCAGGACTTTTCCGGAAAACGGGTTCTGCTTGTGGAGGATAATGAATTAAATATTGAGGTAGCGGCAGAATTGCTGGATGTGGTGGGCATTCAGGTGGAACAGGCATTGAATGGAAAACTGGCAGTGGAGAGTGTTCTCAGCCATAAGCCCAATTACTACGATTTGATTTTCATGGATATCCAGATGCCTGTCATGAATGGCTATGAAGCTGCCAGGACGATCCGCTTTTCAGGAAGAAGAGATCTGCGGACAATTCCTATTATTGCCATGACAGCGGATGCCTTTGCCGATGATATCAGAAAGGCAGAAGATGCGGGCATGGACGGGCATATCTCCAAGCCTGTGGATATTGAGAAATTGGAAGATGTGCTGCGGATGTGGATTCGGTAATCGGTCTAAAGGAGTGAAGGAGGCAGCAGCCCGGAAGCGGCAATTGCCCAGATAAAAGAGAGAAATTATATGGCACGTTTCACGGGAAACATGCCGCCACAGAAATCCAGAGCAAAGCGGATTCTTCTGGTGGGAATCGGATATGACAGAACAGGCAAAAAACACAGCTGTAAGATGGAGACAGTGGACATAGATGGAACTTCATAAAATATTATTAGTGGAAGATGACAAAGAAATCAGCGAAATGCTGAAATCCTATCTGGCAACAGAAAACTTCCAGGTGGTCTGCGCCTTTGACGGCCAGGCCGCCTGCCAGCTTTTCGACAGCGATAACTTCAGCCTGGTTCTGCTGGACCTGATGATTCCCAAAGTCAGCGGAATGGATGTGATGCAGTATATACGGGGAAAAAGTGTGGTTCCCATTATCATCGTGTCCGCCAAAGATACAGAGACAGACAAGACGCTGGGCCTGGGTCTGGGCGCGGATGATTATATTACAAAACCATTTTCCGTTGTGGAAGTTCTGGCGCGGATTCGGGCGCTGATACGGCGGACAACCCAGTACGATTACTCGGTGTCCGCCGCGCCGAAGGGCCCTGAACTGCTTCAGGCAGGGAGACTGACCATGAACCTGACCGATTACACGGTGGCAAAAGAGGGGGAGAAGATCGATCTCACTGCCAAGGAATTTGAGATTCTAAAACTGCTGATGCAGAATCCTAAAAAAGTTTACACAAAAGCGCAGCTCTATTCTCTGGTGTGGAAGGATGCTTATCTGGGGGATGAGAATGCAGTAAATGTGCATATCAGCAGGCTGCGCGGCAAGATCGAGGCAGATTCCCGTAAGCCAAAGTATGTGTGTACAGTTTGGGGGATTGGGTATAAGCTGGGGGATTTTGCGTAAAGTATGTGGAAGACTAACCTCTGGTATTTCCTCTTTGTGTCACAAGAAGGAAATACAGGCAGGTCAGTAAAACCCCATGGACAGACAAAATTATCAGGCAGAGCCCCAGATGTTCTATCTGTCCGTTCAGCAATTCCATCAGCCCATAGAAAGCCGGGCTGGATGGAAACAGATAGGAAAGCGGATAGACTGCACTATCTGCCGGGACAGTCAGATAGAAGATAACCGGCGGTGCCAGAAACAATATCATAATGAATTTTATGCACACCATTCCCGTCATCAAACCGGAGGAGACATGCCCAATAAACAAACCAGCCAGGGATGCAATATATGCTGACAGGCTGACCAGCGAAAAAGAAGAAGGGGTGGCACTTATCAATCAGATTCTTCCAATGAGTAT
>CANSYV010000361.1 GCA_947651335.1 uncultured Lachnospiraceae bacterium | reverse complement strand
AGACGGTGTAATTTCGTTTTCTTAAAATGTCCAGCGCTTTTTGATAGCCAGGGATTACCGGGATTCCATAGATATTCTTCCCACAGGCCCCATCAGCAGATCCTATATCCTATACTGTGATATTGCCGACGAGCCGGGAGGAATTGCCACAATCGCCACTTTGCTGGCCATGGAACAAATCAATATTAAAAATATAGGCATCATCCACAACCGGGAATTTGAAGACGGGGTTCTACGGATTGAATTTTATGAAGACCCTGGCTATCAAAAAGCGCTGGACATTTTAAGAAAACGAAATTACACCGTCTATGTGCGGTAGGGAAGGGAGCATCACACAGACATGGATATCACAAAATCCCGCAGCCTTCGCGGGGAAATCGAGATCCCGGGGGACAAGTCCATCTCCCACCGGGGCATTATGCTGGGCGCGCTGGCCCAGGGCACTACAAAAATCACCAACTTTCTCCAGGGAGCAGACTGTCTCTCCACCATCCGCTGTTTCCGCCAGATGGGAATAGAAGTGGAGAATACCCGCGATGAAGTACTGGTCCACGGCCAGGGGCTTCACGGCCTGAGGGCCCCCGGCCAGATTCTAGACGCAGGCAACAGCGGAACTACTGTCCGTCTGCTCTCTGGCATTCTGGCTACCCAGGACTTTTCCTGTACCATAACCGGAGATGCTTCTATCCAGAAACGGCCTATGAAACGGGTGATGGACCCTTTGACACAGATGGGCGCCTGTATGGAAAGCCAGAACCAAAACGGCTGTGCGCCTCTTAACATCCGCGGGATGCGGCTGAGAGGGATACACTATCAAAGCCCGGTGTCCTCCGCCCAGGTAAAATCCTGCGTATTGCTGGCCGGTCTATACGCAGATGGGAAAACTTCTGTGACAGAACCCACTGTATCCAGAGACCACTCCGAACGGATGCTCACCTATCTGGGGGCAGACGTGAGCGTTCAGGGCACTACCGTCTCCATTGAGCCGGAACCCAGACTAAAAGCACGGGAAATCCAGGTGCCCGGGGATATTTCTTCCGCCGCATATTTTATTGCGGCAGGGCTTCTCATCCCTGGTTCGCAGATATTGATTAAAAATGTGGGCATCAATCCCACCCGCAGCGGCATATTGAAAGTCTGCCGTGCCATGGGGGCTGATATCCAGTATCTCAATGAGAAGAAAGACTGCTGGGAGCCGTCAGCGGACCTGCTGGTCACTTACAGCCCCTTAAAAGGCACCGTGATTGAGGGGAAAATCATCCCCACACTCATTGACGAGCTGCCCATTATCGCTGTTATGGCCGCTTTCGCCCAGGGAGAGACCATCATCCGAAATGCTGAGGAACTAAGGGTAAAGGAATCTGACCGGATTCAGACTGTGACAGACAATCTGTCCGCTATGGGCGCAGACATCACGGCTGCCCCGGACGGCATGGTCATCCGGGGGGGACGTCCACTGACCGGAGCGTCCATCCTCACCTGCAGAGATCATCGAATCGCCATGTCCTTTGCTGTCGCCGGGATGGCTACTGAGGGCGTGACCAGTCTGGATGATGCCCAGTGTGTGGAGATTTCTTATCCTCAGTTTTTTGAGGATTTGATGAGACTTTCTTGAAAATGGCTGAAAGCTGTTTCAAGAGTCACGAGTCTGGAAATTGTCCATAAAAATTATCGCAGAAAGAGGAGAGCGCCATGACAGTAGAAAGAGACAGAAAGGATAAACTTCTTCAACAGATTCATACCTATGCACAGGAAGATACAGCTCTGGCCTTTTCCGGTGGGGTGGACAGTGCCCTGCTTTTGTATCTGCTGTCCCAGGCCGCCAGGGAAACCGGGAGGCAGATTTATGCCGTCACTTTTCAGACTGCCCTCCACCCCCAGGCCGATGTGTCATATGCCCGCCAGTTTGCCCGGTCTCTGGGGATTGACTGCCATGTGCTGAAGGTGAACGAGCTGGAAGATACCCTGATTCTGGACAATCCCCCGGACAGATGTTATTACTGCAAGAAAATGTTGTATGAAAAACTGTTGGAATTTGCCGGAGAACATGGGATTTCTAATGTACTGGAGGGGTCTAACGGGGATGATCTGCATGTATACAGGCCGGGATTTCGGGCGGTGCAGGAATTGGGAATTGCCAGTCCTCTGGCCCAATACAGGATTACCAAAGCACAGGTGCGCCAGATGGCAGGGGAATATGGGCTCTCCTGTGCCTCACGCCCTTCCGCTCCCTGCCTGGCCACCCGGATTCCTTACCACACGCCCCTTGACATGCATCTTCTGGCCCGGATTGACCAGGGGGAACAGTTTTTAAAAAGCCTGGGATTTGACAACGTGCGCATCCGGGTTCACCGGGACATTGCCAGAATCGAAACAGACCCTGGACAGTTTTCTTTGTTTCTGCAGAAGCGTAAGGAAATCATCCGCGGACTGCAGGCGCTGGGGCTTTCCTATCTCACTCTGGATTTGGAAGGATTCAGAAGCGGCAGTATGGATGTTCATTTATAGCGGGGCATCTGTAAAAACACTTGACTATTTTAATAATTCTGATATAATTTAATTAATTCACCCATCACTTTTTGCTAAGTGATGGGTCATTTTATTTGAGAGATTATATTATGAAAATGGAATGATTTTTCATACACGTTATAAGAAAGGAATCAATGTTTTTTTATGTACTATCTCAATACAAACATCAATTCCTTTG
>CANSYV010000360.1 GCA_947651335.1 uncultured Lachnospiraceae bacterium | reverse complement strand
AAATTTCTGCCAGTTCCTTGGATGTCTTTCCATTTCAGAGAGGCTGTTTTTCAATTCTGTCCATTTAGGAATTGATAGATTGATTACAGCGCTGTTTATGTATTTTCCCTGGATACCAGCTTCCTTTCTTTGCTGTTCTCTCTCTTGGGGACAAAGGTTTCCCGCTAATAGGCTGTTAAAATAATAATATTTCAGAGAATGGCGGCCCATTTCAATGAGACGTTGTGTGTGGTCATCTTCTTTGGCCTTTTCTTTTCGGTTTCGCAGCTGGCTGCGGATGGTCAGCAGCATTTCGTATAGGCTGTCTTCGTCCAGGGAATGTTTTAGTACGTATTCGTCGGCACCCTGTCTCATGGCTTCTTTTACATATTCGAAATCATCATGGCAGCTGAGTGCGGCAATATAGACGGTTTTATTTTTTTCACGTATTTTCTGAATGAACTCGATGCCGTTTACAAGGGGCATGGAGATATCTGTGAAAATCACATCCGGTTTCAGCCTGTCTGCAATTTCCAGAGCTTCTTCTCCGTCCCGTGCATCTGCGGTGATTTGATATCCGGCTTTTTCCCATGCATTCAGCTGCTTTAGATAGCTGCGTACCAGAAAATCATCATCTACAATAATAGTCTGAATCATTTCCGTTTCTTTGGGCATATGGATTGAGCCCCCTCTCATTGTGTTTACTCATGGGGACATCATAGCATAATCTCCAAAAGCGTACAAGATACAGCGGTGCTAAAAAGACTGCTTTCAAGCCCCCAGAACCAGAGGAGAGCAGATCACATACATGATAATAATCACTGCCACACCTACCCCGGCCCAGAGCTTTCCGGTTTTCCATGGTGACATATCCATAACTTTTGCATCCGGCATCTCCCATTCAGTTTCACGGGGGCATATTTTGATGCAGGCCAGATAAATCAAAGATTCAATGACAAAACACAGGAACACCCAGTATAGGTAATGCCATTTCTGACAAAATGGAATCACTTTGGTAGCACCATAGATTATAATATGTACAGGGACGGTAATTTTCGGCGCAATAGACGGTGCCTTTTTGCTCAGCAGGCCGAACAGTACGGCCAGCAGAATGGGCATGGAGAAGAAGCCCCAGCATTCGTTGATAAAGTTCATAATACCTGTGCCAAAGTACATGACAAAAGGTGATATGACGATTGCTACAAGACCGACAATCAGACCAAAATTTTTCCCCACTTTCACGGCTTTTTCCGCATCCGCATCCTTTCCCCAGATAGGCTGCCAGAAATCCAGCGCAAAAATTGTGGATGAGGAGTTCAGCACAGAGTTAAAAGAGGACAGGATCGCACCGAACATAACTGCCGCGAAAAATCCCATGATTACTGTGGGCATTACTTCCATCACCAGCAGGGGGTATGCCTGGTCACCTGCGGAACCTACAGAAGTGTCAATGGAACCTTGGGCAGTCAGCAGCTGGTAGGCAATGATTCCCGGGAGAACGATTACAAATACGTCCAGACATTTGAAGAATCCTGCCCAGATGGCACCTTTTTGTGCTTCCGCAAGGTTCTTTCCGCCAAGAGAACGCTGGATAATGGACTGGTTAGTGGCCCAGTAAAACATGTTATTTACGAACATACCCGTAAACAGCAGGGGCCATGGGACATAAGGAGCCACTGATGTGGGGGGAGCCCATGCATTCATTTTTTCTGGTGTGGTGGTCAGCAGGTAGTGCAGACCGGCTCCGAAGCTGCCGTCGCCTCCAGCAAGTTTTCCAAGTGCAAGGATGCCCAGGATGGGTACGGCAAAGCCGCCGATGATCAGGCCCACACCATTAATGGTATCTGAATAGGCCACTGCTTTCAAGCCTCCGAATACAGAGTATGCCATACCGATGATACCAGTGGAAAAACAGACAATCAGAATGGCCCAGAAGTAATTGATGCCAAAGATCTCCTCCACATTAAAAATCTTCACCAGGGCCACGGAACCGGAATACAGAATCGTGGGCAGCATGGTAACTACATAGGCAATTAAAAACATGCAGGAGAACATCCGCATGGTAAAGGTATCATAACGCATTTGATAAAATTCCGGAATGGTTGCCACGCCTCCTTTTAAGAAACGGGGAAGAATCACAAAGGCCAGAACCAGCAGTGCAAAACCGGAGGTGGCCTCCCATGCCATGGTACTCATGGAGCCTGAAAACGCCTGGCCGTTGGTACCTACCAATTGTTCTGCTGACAGATTGGTCATCATCAGAGATCCGGCGATTACAATGCCCGGAAGCCCCCGCCCTGCCAGAAAATATCCTTCCTTGGAAGATAAGTCTTCATTTCTTGTTTTGTACCAGGAAAGGATTGCTACAAATACAGAAAGGAGCTTTTTGCTGGAGAGGGTATTTTCTTTAGTTTTAATAGTTTTTTATTTTGACAGGATTCAACAGGGCTTATCAAAGTTGTATTTTTTTTAGGAATTCTGCTGTTTAAAATCCGCAACGGTGCTGGGGAAGACGGATGATGGCTGTTGTCCCGTCTCTGCCGCTTTCATATGTAATTCCTGCGCGGTCACCGTAATACAATTTCAGCCTGTCGCGCACATTGGGAATTCCCACTGCTGTTAATCCTTTTGTCTTGGGAGTCTTGCTGTTGAGCAGGGTATCAATTTGTTCCTGGGTCATGCCTCTTCCGTTGTCTTTTACTTTCAAATATAAGATGCCGTCAGCTGCTTCAGAAATGATC
>CANSYV010000359.1 GCA_947651335.1 uncultured Lachnospiraceae bacterium | reverse complement strand
CTTTCCGCTTTCAATTCCCAGCCCGGCAGCCTCCACGCCACTCAGTTTCTCATGATCTTTTTCATGAAGCTCCCGTCCAATGGCCTTTCCGGCAATCTCCATGGCCATGCTGCCGATCTCATCCTTAATCTCATTGACCGCTTTGATCTTCTCACGGGCAATGTCACTTTCAGCTTTTGACTTAATGGCAGCAGCCTGCTGGGTCGCTTCTCTGATCATTTCCTCACTCTGAGCCGTGGCCGTTTTCTGAGCAGTGCTTAAGATCTCATTTGCCTTATCTTTTGCATCCCGCATATTCTGCTCATATTCGGCTTTCATGGCCTGGGCATCGTCTTTCGCTTTTGCTGCATCCTGAATCTCAGCATCTGCCATAGCTTTCCGCTTTTCCAGCATCGCATTTATCGGTTTAAACAAGAAGCGTTTAATCAGATAAACCTGAATGAAAAGGTTGCAAATCTGCGCAATGAAGGTCCACGGCACGAATGATACTAATTCCTGTACCTGCATCCTTGTAACCTCCTGTTCTGTCGTTCTCTATCCAATAATTATCCCAGAAGATTCATGAACGAGCCAGGAGCTACGAAAACCAGCAGAAGACCTGTTACAAAGCCGTAGATACCGGTTGTCTCTGCAAGCGCACAACCCAAAATCATAGTAGAAGTCACATCACCTTTACACTCCGGCTGACGTCCAATTGCTTCCAGCGCAGATGCTACCGCCTGTCCTTCACCGATACCAGGGCCGACACCGGCGATCAACGCGATACCTGCTCCAAGTGCACATCCTGCAAGCGCAATACCTTTTGCGAGAAATTGAAATTCCATACTGTAATCCTCCTAAAAAAATAAATAAAATTTTTTGTACTTTACCTCAAGTTCCTATTCAGTTGTAAAAATCAGCGGACCTTATTCCTCTGCTGCCGCATTTGCGATAAACATAACTGTCAGCATACAGAAGATAAATGCCTGCAGCACACCGGATACCCAGTCAAAATACACCGACGTAATCGCCGGAACACCCACATCCAGAATGGGAATCTCCGCCAGCACATCACCCAGTACGCCTGGAAGCAGGCCAAGCAATGCCGAACTCGCCACCGCCAGGGCAGCATACAGCAGAGCATTGATTACCACACCCGACAAAATGTTACCAAAATGACGGAATGCCATACCGATCGGAGTTGCCAGCTCTGACAGCACATTAAACGGCGCCAGAATCGGAATCGGTTTCGTAAAGTCCAGCAGGTAGCCTCCCACGCCGCCCACTTTGATCTTCTGAGCAGTGATCATGATAAACACAACAACAGCCCACGCGAACTCTGTGGCCAGGTCAGCCGTAGGACTGCGCAGTCCCAGCAGTCCAATCAGGTTTGATACCACGCTGGTAGCAAACAAACCCGCTACAAATGGGACAAAATACCGGAATTTTTCACCCATATTTCCCACGACAAAATTATTCGCCATCTCTACCAGCATCTCCGCTACTGCCTGGCGTTTGGAAATATTCTCTGTCTTCAGGTCATGGGTCAGCCACATGCACAGACCTGTAACTATCAGTATAACCAGCCAGCTGACTAACAGCGTTTCACTGATTCTGAGCGGTCCCAGCAAGGGCAGATCAATGGGCAGTTCAAAAAATATCCGGGCCCCCGAAATATCTATATCCATGTACGTTTCCACCTCCCTTCCGGCTGATCTTCAAACCTATACAACCCATCCTTCATAATTATCCAGCCTATTCCAATAATTATGCAATCCTGTTCGTCATCCCCAGAAATTTAATACCCAGACTGGGAATAAAGAGGGGTGCGATCCCCGCCGCGAACTGGAAACAGGGGATTATAATAGCCGCCGCCACCCAGAGCATCTGAAACAACATTCTCTGGGTATAACTTGCCTTCATCTTGGAACGGGCGCTGCCTTCATCCTCAGCGGCAGCAACCTTCTGAACCGTCAGGGCCATCAGGAAAAAATTCAGGACAGCAACAATACCTCCGCCCATTCCGCCTAAAATAACAGTATAGTCAAAAGGCACCGAGTCAAACACCATAAAGTGAAGCACCGCAAACACAGCCCACATAAGCGCCACACCTACAATCGTCAACACGGCCACCCTCTTTGTCTCTTTTTTCACTGCCGGCTGAAGTCCGCCGAACAAACCTCCCATAATCTATGCCTCCACATTCTCTTATCATTGATGCTGATTAAAAGATATCTTGTCTTTCTTTTTCTCCTTCTTCTGCCGTCCCACTATAGAGAGATAAAACTTATACATAGTCATAGCCAGACCGCCCAGGCCGAAAAAAAATCCAGGGATATACACCCATCCCCCCACTCCCATCCTGTCCGTAAGCCACCAGCAGATACCAAGACACACCAGAAGCGGGATCACCAGCGACAGCCCGAATTGGGTAAACATCGTAATGTTTTTCATATTGTCAGCAAAACCTGTCCACCACTTCATATTCGAACACTCCTTATTCTAACAGTTAATGAACTCATGCGCAATCTATTTTTTTAATTTCGCTGTTATTACTTTTTTACAAAATTCCAGCAAAATTTTTGTATGGAATCCTGTGCAATTTTTTATTTTTTCTGATAAATGCTTTTAAACACACTCCAGACAATGTCTGCTGCACCTGATGCCTCAAAAGCGGCAGAACGATAGTCACGTCTATGGTTCAACAGAATTTTCTATACATTTCTGATAGATACAATAGTTA
>CANSYV010000358.1 GCA_947651335.1 uncultured Lachnospiraceae bacterium | reverse complement strand
GGTAATCATGAAAAAAATAAAGAAAAGTTTTTGTTTTCCCAGCCAGCCGGAATATATTGTGAAAGCAGTAAAAGACCGCAGCGCACGAGATATCTGCATAGCTGCGATACTTAACTGTTCTGGCAATATATGGCTGGCTGTTTTCAGGATTATACTTTTGGAAAAACTTTTTTCATTTCTGCTTTTTCCGAAAATTTCAGGTGATGATACAGAATATCGATAAATTCACCGTTGGATGGAGTCTTTTTCAGCTCGTAACCAGCTATCTGGATTAAAAGCTGCCGGTTGCCTTTGAGCCAACAGTTTGCGATTGCTGTGCGCATACAATGTTCTACATTATTTTGTGTGGTATGGAAGTGAGCGGCCACATCTGTGCAGAGCCATTTATATACCCACAAGAGATAGTCTTCATTTTCCATGCACAGTTCCAGAGCATATTGGAGATAGCGGAACCCCTTTAATGTTGCATGTATCCCTAATTCGGATAAAAGCGTTCTGGCTTTCATAGAATACCCTCCTTGTTCTTGTTATAAATGTATTGTAATATAACATTTGCGAAAATGAGGGTAAACATACAAGATTCGATAATAATCGACATGTAAAATATTTTAGAATGTGTCCGGGAGAGGTTTATGTCAACTGAGGGCAGGAGCGTGCTTGAGTTTTCAAACACGCTCTTATAGACTTCAGACAGATGGTGTCTCTCTGCGAGCCAGGGAAGCCTGAATCAGCCCCTTGAACAGCGGATGGGGACGGTTGGGCCTGGACTTCAGTTCCGGGTGGGCCTGAGTGGCAATAAAGAAAGGATGGTCTTTCAGCTCGATCATTTCCACGATTCTTCCGTCCGGTGACATGCCGGAGAGAACCATTCCGTTTTCTTCCAATACATTGCGGTAATCATTGTTGACCTCATACCGGTGTCTGTGCCGTTCGTGTATGGTAGCTTCCCCATATACGCTGTAAGACTTGGTGCCTTCCTTCAGCACGCAGGGATAGGAACCCAGGCGCAGGGTGCCGCCGATATCTTCGATGTCAGCCTGGTCGGGCATCAAATCAATCACCGGATGTACGGTGCGGGGGTTCAGCTCAATGCTGTGGGCATCAGAGAGGCCGATCACATCCCTGGCAAATTCCACGATAGCAAGCTGCATGCCCAGACACAGGCCCAGGTAAGGAATCTTTTGTTCCCGTGCGTAACGGATGGCCTGAATTTTGCCCTCAATACCCCGGTCGCCGAAACCGCCGGGAACTAAAATGCCGTCCGCGTCTGCCAGCATTTCAGATACGTTTTCTTCCGTCACCTGTTCGGAGTCCACCCACAGGATATTTACGGTGGCTTTGCTGGCAATACCGCCGTGTTTTAACGCTTCCACCACACTGATATAGGCATCGTGGAGCTGGATATATTTTCCCACCAGCGCGATATTGACTTCCAGGCTGGGGTGGCGCAGCGCTTCCACCATGGCAATCCAGTCTGTGAGATCCGGCTGGGGGCAGTCCAGCTTCAGACATTCGCAGGCCACCTGTGCCAGATGTTCTTTCTCCATGGCCAGAGGGGCTTCATAGAGATATTCAACGTCCAGGTTCTGCAGAACATGGCTGCTGGGAACATTACAGAACAAAGCGATTTTGTCTTTGATCTTTTTGTCCAGAGGCAGCTCGGAGCGGCAGACAATGATGTCGGGGCGGATTCCCATTCCCTGCAGTTCTTTTACACTGGCCTGTGTGGGCTTGGTCTTCATCTCCTGAGAAGCCCGCAGGTAGGGAATCAGGGTTACATGGATTAAAATGGCGTTTTCATGGCCGATTTCCTGCTGGAACTGCCTAATCGCCTCCAGAAATGGCTGGCTCTCAATATCGCCCACCGTTCCGCCCACCTCTATGATGGCGATGCGGGTGTCGTTGCTGGTAAAGTTACGGTAAAAACGGTTTTTGATCTCATTGGTGATGTGAGGGATGACCTGCACAGTTCCTCCGCCGAAATCTCCCCTCCGCTCTTTGGCCAGTACGGTCCAGTAGACTTTACCAGTGGTTACATTGGAATTTTTATCCAGGCTTTCGTCGATGAAACGCTCATAATGTCCCAGATCCAAGTCAGTCTCAGCGCCGTCGTCTGTGACAAAAACTTCTCCGTGCTGCACCGGATTCATTGTGCCGGGGTCGATGTTGATATAGGGGTCAAATTTCTGCATGGTCACTTTGTAGCCGCGGGCTTTCAACAGACGGCCCAGGGAAGCTGCTGTGATTCCTTTTCCCAGGCCGGAAACCACACCGCCGGTTACAAATACGTATTTAACAGCCATATTTCCTCCATTTCTTTTCTGCTTTTCTCCTGTACTCCGCATATTTTCCAGTGGATCATGGATAGCATCCACGGCTGTCTGCAGGGTGCAGTTTTTATTGTATTGGGGTGATAGGAACAGTATACTACATTTTTCCGATTTTCCATATGGGTTTTTATAAAACTTTAAGAATGAATGCAATTTATTTCGAAATCTGCGTATTGATTTATTTCTGGGGTGTACTTATAATATATAAATGGCGACTAAAAGAGGAGGAGCAATATGGGCAATAAACCAAGTAATAATCAGCGGGGAAATAACAATGGGCCGCTGAATAACGGACCAAAGAATAAGCAGTCAATTCTTGTGTTCCTGCTGTGCCTGATGGTGACATTGGTGGGCTTTGGAAAGGCATAGGAGATCAAGTGCACAAGTTTTATAAATATCTTTACT
>CANSYV010000357.1 GCA_947651335.1 uncultured Lachnospiraceae bacterium | reverse complement strand
GATTAACAGATAAGCGGGGACATCACAAAACAGATGAAGAAACAGTCCGGGAGGCCATAAACAGGGAGCTGAGCCGGGGCGGCCAGGTCTATTATGTCTATAACCGTGTGGAAGATATTGTGGATATGGCGGGAAAGATCGGGAAATTGGTTCCGGACGCCCAGGTGGATTTTGCCCATGGACAGATGAATGAGCGGGAGCTGGAGAAAATCATGTACCGGTTTATCAACGGAGAGGTGGATGTGCTGGTGACCACCACCATTATTGAAACCGGACTGGATATTTCCAATGTAAATACCATGATTATCCATGATTCTGACCGGTACGGGCTGTCCCAGCTGTATCAGCTCAGGGGAAGAATCGGGCGTTCCAACCGGATGGCGTATGCTTTTTTGATGTACCGCAGGAACAGCATTCTGAAAGAGACGGCGGAGAAACGTCTGGCGGCTATCCGGGAATACACAGAACTTGGCAGCGGCTTTAAAATTGCCATGCGGGACCTGGAAATCCGCGGAGCGGGCAATCTGCTGGGAGCAGACCAGCATGGCCATATGCTCACGGTAGGGTATGATTTGTACTGTAAAATGCTCAGCGAGGCGGTGCAGGAGGCAAAAGGCATACATACCGTTGAGAGCTTCGAGACCACCATTGACCTGAATATGAACGCCTATATTCCGGATTCCTACATTCCCAATGAGTTCCAAAAGTTAAATCTTTATAAACGGATTGCGGGGATCTCCGATAAAGAAGAATATGAAGATATGCAGGAAGAACTGATGGACAGGTTCGGTGAACCTCCCCAGACGGTAATGAATCTGTTGTGGATTGCCTATCTGAAAGCCCTGGGGCACAGCGTCTATGTGACAGAAGTGAAACAGTGGGGAAAAGAAGTGAAGGTGATTATGTTCCATCAGGCCAGGCTCAATGAGGGAATAGGAGGTATCCGCACAAAATATGGAAGAAAACTTCAGATTTTGAAAGGTGATAAGAAAGGATTTGTCCTGGCGGTTGAGAAGAAACAGGTGAATGAAGTGGAAGAATTTTTGATGGATTTGAGAGATGTTGTTTATATAGAAGAATAAACGGCAGAATGTGACGAATGTATGATATTTTGAGAAATCCGCTTGCCTCTGGATAAAAAAAAGTATATACTCAGTAATGGCAGGATAATATAAATTTATGGGAGGAAGTTATGAAATTGACAGGTAAAAAAATTGCTCTGGGCTGTCTGGCAGGCGCTCTTGCGGTGGCAGGGCTGACTGGCTGTTCCAGCAAAATAGACGGAACCAAAACAGTAGTTACAGTGGACGGGGAGGCTGTGCCCCTGGGAGTGGTAAGTTTTCTGACCAGATATCAGCAGGCACAGACCATGGCTATGTATGATATGTATTTTGGCGGTGCGGACCCCAAAATGTGGGACAATGTGATGGATGAGGACTCGGGAGAAACTTATGGGGAATCAGCCCGCAGTGATGTGCTGGACCAGGTGGAGCTCATGTATCTCCTCAAGGCCAAATCCGGAGACTATAATGTGGAGATTACGAAAAAAGAGCAGAAAAAGATCGCAGAGGCTGCAGAGAACTTCATAGCAGCTAATTCAGAAGAAACTTTGGCCGATCTGGGAGTAACCCAGAGCGATATGGAAACGGTGCTGGAACTTCAGACCTATGAAAAGAAAATGTTTGACCCCATTGTAAAAGATGTGGACACAGAGGTGAGCGATGAGGAAGCCCAGCAGACATCTGTGACTTATGTAGAGGTAAGCACTGCGGAAGAAGCAGAGGAAAGCGGGGAGGAAGAAGTATCGGAATCTGCCAATGAAGATGCCGAAAAAGAGGAAGAAAGCAGTCCTGAGGAAAAGGCACAGAAGATTTTGGATGAAGTCCTGGCAACAGCAGACGCGGATATGGATGCCATTGCCAAGGATGTAGATGAAAATCTCAGCGCTGTGGAAACACATTTTACTGCCAACCCTCCGGAAAAAGAGGACGATGAAGAAGAAAGTTCTGTTTCTGATACGGTTCCCCAGGCTGTACAGGATGCCGCGGGAAAACTTTCAGACGGGGAGATTGCCGGAGAGCTGATAGAAGGGGAAGACGCGTATTATGTGGTAAGACTGGATAAAGCCTTTGATGAGGAGGCAACAAAGAGTGAAAAAGAGTCCATTGTGGACCAGCGGAAACAGGATTTATATGAAAAGACAACAGAAGAATGGAAAGATGACGCGGATATCCAGGTGGACAAGAAAGTCCTGAAGTCATTGAAAGTGACCTCGAATCTGAAATTTACCATGAAGATGGAGGAGGCAGACGAGGCAGAGAATGAGACAGAAGAAACAGGAGAAGACGTATCTGCAAATGATATTTCCGAAAATAATGTATCTGAAAATGATGTGGCTGAAGACGATGGGAATGTAACTGAAGATTTGCAAGAAGACAAAGATGAGGCACCTTCCGAAGAAACTTCTTCAGAGGAGGAGTAAAGCCGGAGCGTGTCCGTAGTAAGAGACATGCTTGATAACGGAAAGGAGAAGTATGAGACGATTCATAGCAATTATGTTGTCCGTTTCTCTGACGGCAGGGATATCTGCAGATGTTATGGCCTCCACACTGGATTACAAGGCTGCTGTCAACAAGATAGAAGCTAAAGGTACGCCGGCTGTGATACAGTATTTTGAGGATGGAAAAGGGAACAGTTACCATTATTTATCAGATTGTCGGCGCCGGTACAATGGAA
>CANSYV010000356.1 GCA_947651335.1 uncultured Lachnospiraceae bacterium | reverse complement strand
TATAGCTGATATCTGTCACAGAAGTGGCAGGTTTTACCGCAACCCCCACTTTTACCCCTGCATCCCGGATACGGGCAACTGTCCGTTCCAGATCTTCACAGGCTTCCGCGTGAACAGTGATAGAATCCGCACCGCAGGCCACAAAATCCTGAACATAACGCTCCGGCTCCGTAATCATCAAATGCACATCAAAAAGCATGTTACTCTCCTGGCGGATAGACTTAATCACCGGCATGCCAAAAGATATGCTGGGCACAAAGTCTCCATCCATCACGTCAATATGAAGCCATTTGATTCCCTGTTTTTCCAGCGTCTGAAGCTGCTGTCCCAGCCGGTTAAAATCCGCGGATAACATAGACGGGTATAACTGATATTCCATGTTTTCAATATCTCCTTTTATCTTTTATTTCCTGAAATAAATCCCAATAGCTCTCATACCGGGAAGGACTGATTTTCCCTTCCTTTAAAGCATGGCGCACTGCACAGCCCGGTTCTGTCATATGGACGCATCCCTGGAACCTGCACCCGCCCTCATACGGCTCAAATTCCGGGAAATACTGTTTCAATTCTTCCTTTTCCATTGTCTCCAGATACAGGGAGCCAAACCCCGGCGTATCTGCTAAATATGTTCCTTCCCTTATGGGAAGCAGCTGGCAGTGGCGGGTGGTATGTCTTCCTCTTCGGAGTTTTTCACTCACCGTTCCTGTTTCCATCTGTACTTCCTGCTGCAGCAGGTTGGCCAGAGAAGACTTTCCCACACCGGAAACCCCTGCCACAGCTGTAATTTTTCCTTCCAGCAGCTCATCCAGCTGTTTTACCCCCTCCCCAGTCTGCACACTGGTAAAAACCACAGGGCAGCCGCAGGCCCGGTACATTTTCCCCAGAGCCTCCAGTTCTTCCGGCTCTGCCAGGTCTTTCTTGTTAAAGCACAGGCAGGCGGGAATCCCAGCCCTGTGTGCCATAACCAAAAAGCGGTCCAAAAGTCTGTAATTGGGCTTTGGCTCATTTACCGCAAAAATCAAAGCCACCTGGTCCACATTTGCCACTGCAGGGCGCACCAGCTGATTTTTCCGGGGAAGAATCTCCTCCAGACTGCCTTCTTTATCTTTCTCATCCAGAACGCGGATGCGAACCACATCCCCCACCAGAGGCTTTTTGTTTTCTTTCCGGAAAATCCCCCTGGCTCTGCACGCATACAGACCCTTTTCGGGAATATCCACATAGTAAAATCCACCAACGCCCTTAATAATTCTTCCCTGCATCAATCTACCTTCTGGAAGGAAATGGTATAATGGCCCAACTCCACATAGTCGCTTCCTGTCAGCTCATACAGATACAGAGTTCCCTCACTGAGGCCCGGCTCACCTGTAATATCCAGCTGATAGGGGAAATCCACTTTCTTGCCTTCCATAATCGTCTCCACAGACGGAGAGTTATCCACAGTCTGTACCAGTTCCATCTTTACCACTCCCCCTGTGTACGTGGGCGGAGTATCCAAAGTCTGGGAACACTTCCAAGTGCCGGACGCATCTGTGCTCTGCACCGGTGTCTCCTCCCCATCTCCTTCCTCTGGTGTCTCCTCAGCCCCCTCAGGTCCGGTACTGATGGTTATGGTAATACTGGAACCTTTCTCCGCGTAGACTCCCTCCGCGATACTCTGGGACATTACCTGTCCTTTTGTAACAGTATCACTGGAAGAGGACTCCACAATTACATTAAACGCCGCCAGCGCCGCCTTGGCCGCCGTCTCTTCCATGCCGATTACATTGGGCACCATGGCGTTTTCATATTCATTTCCCATGCTGACTTCCAGAGTTACCGTCTCACCGGAAGCACTCTGTGACCCGGCAGCAGGAGTCATGCCCATGACAATTCCCATCTCATGGTCATAACTAAAAGACTTGGTCAGGCTTACTGTAAATCCCATATCCCGCAGTGTCTGTTCTGCCGTCTCCTGGGGCTGGCCCACCAAATCCGGCACAGTCAGCATAGCCGCGCCGCTGCTGAGCTTGTACTTAATGGTCGTATACTTCTGAACCTGGGTTCCAGGCTCGATTTCCTGAGAAGATATCATTCCCTTTTCATATTCGTCTGAACTTTCTTCCTCTGTATACTGCAGGCCCAGATAGAGTTCTTTTACAATCTGCGTGGCCTCTTCCTCTGTTTTTCCCACCAGATCGGGTACTTCCACCATCTCCTCCTCCGGCGCCTGCGTCTCCTCTGCCTGTTTATCCTTCGAACCGCCGATTCCCGGGCCGAAGCTGAACAGGCCGGCCGCATTGCCGATGAGCACAATCAGCACACAGATAATCAGCGCCCCCACAATGAATCCTCCGATGGTTATGGCCTTTTCAAGCCCCCGGTTCAGCCCGCCTGTGCTGTCTTCCTCATCGTCGGTTTCATAATCATCTTCCTCGTAATCGTCTGAAGAATCGTAATAATCCTCCTCTGCCGCCAGTGGGGGAATCTCTTTCACCGCATTGTTTTTCTTGATCTTATCCAGATCCTCTCCCTGAAATACCACAGTCTTCCCATCTGTATTCAGAGGCGCCAGTTTGACAAAATCCCCCTGAGGGTCAATCAAGGAATGCTTCAGATCCGCAATCACTTCCTCCATGTTGGGATATCGTCTGTCCACACTTTTCTGTGTACACTTGAATATAATCTGTTCCAGGCTGAAGGGCAGATCCGGCGTATAATCACTGGGCGGCTCCATCTCCTCCTGGAGATGGAGCCGCCC
>CANSYV010000355.1 GCA_947651335.1 uncultured Lachnospiraceae bacterium | reverse complement strand
AATCCGCAAACAACGGATCGCTTTGCTCGATGTTGTTAAAGGCTTTCTGAAGCTGTTCACGGCTGAATGCGTTATTCCTGGCGGCATCCGCAAAGCAGGTATAGGTCAGATCTGGCTCAATCACATAATGGCATTCCTCTCTGACCTGTTCTTTCAGTTCTTCTGCACTCTCATCCTCCAGCGCTTCCCGGTATGTCTCCAGCGCCGCCTTTAAACTTTGCGGCTTTTCATCATAAATCAAATCATACGCCTTAATCAGAAAAGAGTCTGACAGGTATTTGTAAAATACAATACCCAGCAGATAATCCTTATACTCATTTGCGTCCATTTTGGAGCGCAGGATATCCGCGCCTCTCCACAACACACTGATCAAGTCCCTGCTGTTTTCCAGTTCCGCCATTTTACCCCCTCCATTATAGCCTTTCAATTTTCACCATGGCTAGAGTGCGTCTTTAAAATGCTTTTTGTCAGATGTGCATCACATTTGCCACATAAAAATCTCCGCAATTTTGTCCATACAATTATACTCAGTAATAGAATAAATTGTAGCATACGCTTTTCGAGATTACAATTATATTGTTTGGGAAATCAAACAGATACCGGACACCATCTTCCTTTCCCCGCCAAATATCCCACTCTTGCCAAAATGGATACAAAAAAGATATATTAGTAAGATATCATAAGCATCACGAAAACAAAAATATATCCAAAATAGTCGAGCGTGTCTTAACATTCATTCCCTCTATCCGCACGCTCCAAGGAGGTGAGACAATGGACCGAAAAGTTCTGCTTGCAGAGGACGACCCTCTGGTACAGGAAGCTGTCATGGATTATTTCATAAGCAAGGGCTGGCAGGTGCAGACTGTGGACAATGGAGACGAGGCCGTGGAACTGCTGGCGGCTGGCAGTTTCCATCTGATTCTTCTGGATGTGATGATGCCCGGGATGAATGGCTTCACGGTATGCCGGAAAGTCCGGGAAACCAGCGATATCCCCATCATCTTTATCACAGCCAGGGTCATGGAAGAGGATGAATTAAACGGCTACCTGCTGGGTGCGGACGACTATGTAACCAAGCCCTTCTCCCTGCCTGTTCTGCTGGCAAAGGCAGAAGCCCTCCTCCGCCGTGCCGGAAACAGCGGCATGAGGAAGCGGCTGCAGGCAGGGTCACTGGAGATTGACGTGCACACCCACCAGGTATTCAGCCATGGCCGGCCAGTCAGCCTGCCCCCGAAAGAATATGAAATGCTCCTGTTTTTTCTGGAGAATCCAGGGCGGATTTTCAGCAGGGAGCAGCTTCTGATCCGCTTCTGGGGATATGACTTTGACGGCAATGAACGGGTGGTGGATAATCACATCAGGAAACTTCGAAAAGCAATCGGCGTATGCGGCTGTACCATCTGCACAGTGCGCAAGTTCGGATATCGTATGGAGGTGGAACAATGAGAAAGAAGAAACTAAAAATCTGGAAGCCGGTGGTAGTTGGGTTTACTATGCTGTATCTGTTTATCATGGGTCTTTCTACCTGGGTGATGGAATTGAAATTCGCGGAGGAATTTAAGGAAAGCGCGGCGCAGCATCTTTCCTCTATCCGCCAGCAGCTGGAATCCTCGGAGGATATTATGGTGGAGAACTATTTCAACTACACCACTTCCCAGGTGATGTCTGTGGAATCCTCCGGACGCTTCCAGCAGTTTTCGGCGGCCATTTACGAAACGAACGGACATCTCCTGGCAAAGTCTGAAAACATCCTGATGCAATCCTTTTACGATGATTCGGGGGCTCATTACTGCCCTTACCCTCTGGATGCGCTCACAGACCAGGAGCTGAAAACTCTGGCGGAATACGGACAGGAATCTTATAGCTTTACGTCTGCAGCAGCCCCGCCCAAATACCGCATATCTGTCCGCCAGACCAGGGACAGCAGAAAATTATGCCAGATTCTCGTACAGGAAATCACCTGGAAGCCAGACGACTCCAGAGAGGCAGAGAGTTATATGGACCCTGTGACCAATTCCCACCACAGTTATGAGACAGAGAGCGGGACAAATTACCAGGAGACAGACAGCAAAATCGTCTGGGAACGGAACTATCCGGACGCGGGCCAAAAGACCTGGAAAGACAGCCAGGTGGAATCTTTGAACGTTTCCCTGCTATTCCCATACCTGGTATTTGGCGGATATGAACAATGGCTGCAGTGGACCAGCACAGAGTACCT
Organism: uncultured Lachnospiraceae bacterium; assembly: GCA_947651335.1. Lineage (GTDB taxonomy): Bacteria > Bacillota > Clostridia > Lachnospirales > Lachnospiraceae > MGBC164599. The sequence continues at coordinate 533 of CANSYV010000355.1, read as the reverse complement.
GCAGGAATTTGACAGCCAGATTGACATATCCACCTCCAAGGTGGAACAGATTTTGGCCAAATTCAGCGATGACTCCTATTCTCTGCCTGTGAAAGACATCCTGTACAATCCGCTCTGGACAGAGGAAGATGACGACGGCCCCCGCTTCTACCTGGCCCTGCGCTTTGAGAGCCATCCGTGGGCAGCTGCCATCCACGAACTGACCCCCATCTATCTGATGGGCCTGGTATTGATGCTGACAGGAATTGCAAAGATCATTTACACTGCCCATCAAATCTCCAAGCAGAGAAACGCTGTGGAAGAAATGCGCCGTGATTTTACAAATGCCATGGCCCACGAATTGAAAACCCCTCTGAGTGTCATCCGGGGCTTCGCGGAAAATCTGTTGGAACACAATATGGAGGAAAAAAGAGACTATTACCTCACCCAGATCATCGGCCAGACAGAACAGATGGACCAGCTGACAGCAGAGATGATCGCCATATCGAAAATGGATTCTCAGCAGCTGGTTCTGGCAAAAGAACCTGTCTCCC
>CANSYV010000354.1 GCA_947651335.1 uncultured Lachnospiraceae bacterium | reverse complement strand
ACTGCGGAGGGGATACAGAAACAGACAGAAATGACAGAGATGATCAGTGAATCCAATATAATCAGTTTTGGACGGTGCACAATGCCGCAGGCAATGTTCAGCCTTCTCAGCAGGCCGCCGGATAATTTCCCTGGTTTCATCTTCGTATAATTTCCCAGCTCCACAAACTGAATGGCCTCCTCCACCAGCCTTTTTCTTTCCGCCTTATCTTTCTTATAAAGTCCGCAGAAATAATCAATGTTCTCTCTGACTGTCATCTGCTCAAATACCGCCACATTCTGCATCACCACACCGATGTTCCTTTTCACCTCATAACTGTCCGGCCGCATGGGTTTTCCCATGATGGTGATTTCCCCTTTGTCATATTTTAAAAGAGCCAGCATACAGTTGATGGCCGTGGTCTTTCCTGAGCCGTTGGGCCCCAGCAGACCGAAAACCTCCCCCTCCTGTATGGTGAGATTCAAATGGTCCAGCGCAATCAGGTTTCCATAACGTTTTACTAGATTTCTGATTTCAATCATCCGCCAATCCTCCTAATTTTTATGTATATCTGAAGTATACCGCCGGACATCTTTCAAGAATAGTGTCTTGTATCAGTATTTTTGTGACAAATGTCATATTTATTTTTTGGTGTCATTTCAGGCTGTTTCAAACGAACAAATTAATATCTGAGGAGCGAAAATTTATCACTTTATATACAGATATGTAGTTGAGGAGTTTAAAAATCCATGGTAGACTAGACATAATAGTTCTTCGTCTGACCCAGCTGCCCATATTCAGGAACTGTAGGAAAGTAACTGACATATCTTGACCTGTACACTCGAAGAAATATCCTGGCTGAACTAATTGACGGACAGTTTTACAATATGTCTGCTCCCAGCCGGATACATCAGGAAATTTAACAAAACCCACAAAGGAGGCCGCCATTGAAGTCCACAGAAGACCAGGCAGTACTGCTGATATACGCGTTTAGCGCCCTGCCCTGGATGGGTGTCAATACCCCATTTTTGGCAGGTTTTCTCTATACTATAATCTATGCTGCTTTAAGCAGCCGTCCGGACTGCCACATCCGCCGTGGAATCCTCACAGCAATATACCTGGCCGCCGCCTTTTTCTGCCCGCCGGTTCTCTGTTTTTCCCCGGCAGTTCTGTATACACTGCTGATGTGTCACAGCTATGGGGGAATCCTGCCCATGCTGCTGCTGTTTCTTGGACAATGGCGCAGTTCGCCGGATTTTTATCCTTTTTTCCTGATACCCGGATATGCCATAGCCGGTCTTTTGTGCTATAAGACAGCTGTTTACCAATCTCTGGACAGCCAGTACCGCCAGACAAGAGACGATGGCACAGAGCTTGCTATACTGCTGAAAGAAAAAAATCTGGCACTCCAGGAGAACCAGAATTACGAAATTTATACAGCCACTTTAAAGGAGCGGAACCGGATTGCCCGGGAGATTCATGATCATGTGGGACATATGCTCTCCCGCTGCATTCTGCTGACAGGCGCCCTGAAAACCATCAACAAAGACGCTGCTGTGGGAGAATCCCTGAACCACCTGGAACAGACCCTGCACACAGCCATGGACAATATACGTTCCAGCGTCCACGATCTCCATGACGAATCCATCAATCTCAGGGAAATTCTGGAAGGTCTGGCCGCAGCACATTCCTCCTGTCCGGTGGAACTGGACTACGACATGGGCTTTGATGTCCCCGCTGATGTGAAATACTGCCTCATCGCCATTGTAAAAGAGGCCCTGCATAACATTTCCCGCCACAGCAGCGCTGACCAGGCCACAGTGACTGTCCGGGAACATCCCGGACTCTACCAGCTTTCCATCGAAGACAATGGCATTCCCCCGGCCCAGCCGGAATATACTGGTATGGGGCTGGCCAATATGCAGGAGCGGGTCCGCTGCCTGAATGGGACCATGCAGATTTATACGGAACAGGGGTTTCGGATTTTTATTACACTCCCCAAGGAAAATAGAAAGGATACTGCTATATGAGGCTCATACTCATTGACGACGATGTACTTGCTGCCGCGGCTTTGACCACTATTCTGGAAGCCCAGGGCTCTATCCAGGTGTGTGCCACGGGAACCGATGGCTCCCATGCCCTGGAGCTTTATAAAATGCATCGGCCGGATGTGCTGCTGATGGACATCCGTATGGAACATATGGACGGGCTGGCCGCTTCCGCCAATGTCCTCTCTTTCGACCCCAAAGCCTGCATTCTGCTGTTAACTACATTTACCGATGACGAATACATTCTGCAGGCCCTGAAAATCGGTGTAAAAGGATATATTTTAAAACAGGACTATCCATCCATTGTGCCTGCCATCGAAGCCGCCTGCTCGGGACAGACTGTGTTCGGCCGGGAGGCGGCATCAAAAATCCCCGGCCTGCTGCACAAAAAAGCGGATTTTTCCTATGAAGATATGGGAATTACCAAAAAGGAATATGAAATTATCGTTCTGGTGGCAGACGGTCTGAACAACAGAGAAATCGCTGATAAAATCTGCCTGAGTGAAGGGACTGTCCGCAATTACCTCAGCGTGATCCTGGACAAACTGGAGCTGAGGGACCGCACCCAGCTGGCTGTATTTTATTATCAGCATCTATAATATGATTAGAGCGTCAAAAGTCCATTTTCATTGGTGAGATAATTTTTCGAAGATTCGTACTACAAGATATGTAGTCGATGTGGTGCATCGACGCAATATCTTGTGGTGCGGAGATTCGGAAAATTAG
>CANSYV010000353.1 GCA_947651335.1 uncultured Lachnospiraceae bacterium | reverse complement strand
GGAAATTATGTCTATTGATATTTATGCTGCCTGCAGATATTTTTATAATTACAGACCATCCGGTCATGTCCTCCAATGATCACTACACTCATGAGTATCCCTTCTTTCATTTTTATTAGTTAGTACATACTAACTAATAGGTATCATACCAAACTGATAGGATATTTTCAAGGATATTATTGATCCATTTTTCTCAAAAATACAGCCGCCATCACGGCGGCCGCGCTCAAATATCAATAGACATAATTTCCGGCATTTCATCCAGAAAATGCATCACATCATTCAACTGGTAGCCAGCTGGAAATTTTACGTAAAGTTTCAGCAGCAGTCTGTTGTCTTGTGTCCTTTCCGCATGAATATTCGCAATTTTAATCTTCTTTTCCATAAAAATTCTTTCCAGAATCCGGTCCACCTCCTGGGTGTCCTTTACACTTAAAATAATCTGTTCCACCTTTGTTGTCTGAAAAAGTTTAAAGTTTCTATGGAAAATAAACTGCAGTGACAAAACGATCACCGTTGTGGCAATGCCCACAACATACATTCCCGTCCCAAATGCCATGCCGATTCCCACGGTCGCCCACATACCGGCTGCAGTGGTCAGCCCGCTTATATTCATCTCATGAGTGAAAATCACACTGGCGCCGAGAAAACCTACCGCCGTCACCACACCGGCCGCTATACGGGAGGGGTCCAGGCGGTACCCCTGCTGGGCAAGGACATCCTGAAATCCATATTTCGATATGAGTATCATCAGCGACGCTGTCAGCGCCACAATCACATGGGTACGGACACCAGCCATTTTCAGGCTGCTCTCCCTTTCATATCCAATGAGAAAACCGCTGATTACCGCTCCAAACATCCTCAGTAAATAAACCGACTGTGTAATCCAAAATTCTTTCATGGCTTTTTCTCCATATATCAGATGCGTATGGGATACGCTTCAGACCTGGCACGCAAATCAGGAATCCCCGCAGATATCCCGCAGAGTGCGGATCTCCTCTGCCCATCCCGCTTCATCATTGGGTGTCTCCAGAATAAAGGGCAGATGCCGCAGCCTGGGATGCTGAACCACCGCGGCCAGAGCATCCAATCCTATATGTCCTTCACCGATCTTCTCGTGCCTGTCCTTATGGCTGCCCAGTGGATTTTTGCTGTCATTCAAGTGCACCGCCTTCAGATGCTCCAGGCCGATAATACTGTCAAATTCTTCCAGCACGCCATCCAGGTCATGGACGATATCATACCCGCCGTCCCACAGATGACAGGTATCCATGCAGACACCCAGCTTCTCTCTGCATTCCACCAAATCCATAATCTGGCGGATCTCCTCAAAATTCCTTCCCACTTCCGTTCCCTTTCCAGCCATGGTTTCTAAGAGAACTGTGGTATTCCACTCAGGGTTCAAGACTGCGTTTAAAACCTGGGCAATTTTTTCGATCCCAGTCTGAGCCCCCTGTCCCACATGGCTGCCAGGGTGGAAATTATAATAATTCCCGGGAATGTAGTCCATGCGCTTCAGATCATCTGTCAAAATATTTTTGGCAAACTCCCTCAGGTCCTCTTTCGCCGCACATGCATTCATGGTATAGGGTGCATGTGCCACGATCTTTCCGAATTCATGCTCCCTGGCAATGTCTTTATAACGCTCCACATCCTCCTGCTGAATCTCTTTCGCCTTCCCTCCCCGGGGATTTCTGGTAAAAAACGCAAAGGTATTGGCATTCATTTTCACAGCCCTTTTACCCATAGCCTCATAGCCGCCGGCAGACGATATGTGGCTTCCAATGGTCAATTCAGCCATACCCATAACCTCCTTTTCAATTTTGTGTATCCAGTGATAGAAATAAACCGCTACAGAATCACAGTTCCATTTCCATAGCGGTTTCCATTCTTAAAAATTTTCTTCTTTATTCCCATTGATCAGAGAAATCGTCTCCTCAATGCTCTTTCCAGAGTCCACTGCTGCCTTATAGAGAGCTTCCATCTGTTTTTTCTCAATCAGCTGTTTCAGTTCCTTTTTTCTATTGGTAAGTTCTTTCACCTTTTCATCGCATTCGTTTACTTCTTCTTTTAAAGCAATCAATTCTTCTTCCAGAGATACATTTTTCCTTTTTCTGCCTCTTGCAGCCATGTGTGTGCTCCTCCTAATCTAGAAATTTATAAATACAGCTGTCATTATGTTACCATTTATTAACAAAAATTGCTACCCGGTTTTTAAATTGTACCGCCATCTTTTTCCATGCTTTCTTTTAAAAGATTTTCGAACTCGCCGCATGGCATAGGCTTCGCAAAATAATATCCCTGTACATAATCACAATCAATATTGGCAAGCCGCTCTAACTGTTCCTTCGTCTCCACACCTTCCGCGATTACATGGAGCTTAATCCAGTGTGCCAGGTCAATCACAAAACGCAGAATTCCCTGGGAGGCCGGCTTGGCAGTCTCGCTGCGGATGAACTCCATATCCAGCTTCAGCACATCAATGGGAAGATTGTTCAAGGTATTCAGTGAAGAATATCCGCTTCCAAAGTCATCCATCTCCACTACAAATCCCAGTTTGCGCAGCTGGGTCACAGTCTCCACAATCTGTACGGGATTCTCCGTGTATGCACTCTCTGTAATTTCCAGAGCAGATATCTACAATGTGGACCTGCCGAAGATTATGACAGAACTGATCCAAGAAAATAACCTGTCTCCGGACAGACTGCACCTGGAAATTACAGAGAGTGCATACACGGAGAATCCCGTACAGATTGTGGAGACT
>CANSYV010000352.1 GCA_947651335.1 uncultured Lachnospiraceae bacterium | reverse complement strand
AAATACAAAGCGTGCCCATAAAAATCTTATGGACCCGCAGATTATGATTCTGACTACCAAGTCCGGGGTAAGGATTGACGTGGAGGCGTTTGTCAATACAGGGCACTGCTATGATATTAAGTGTGAGGTATGCTGCGAGGACGCGATTTTAAATCTTCCGGAACCGGCCAGTATCCAGGTATGCGCCAATGCCCAGAGGGGCCATGCCATTGACAAAGACTGGTCTACCCGGTTTGTGGAGGCGTATAATGTGGAATTCCAGGAGTGGATTAACGCTGTGAAGGCAGGCAGAGTTGACGGCCCCACAGCCTGGGACGGATATGTGGGCCAGGTGACAGCGGCTGCGGCTTCAAAGGCACGGGATACGCAGACTGTGGTAAAGATTGAGATGGATGAAATGCCGGAATTTTATAAATAAATATCAGACACGGGAGGAATCAGGATATGAAAATAGCATTTGATGTGGATGTGCTGGCCAAACAGATGGATATTAACAGGATGGTTCATCAGGCAGCGGACTGGGGATATCAGTATATTGAGCAGTCTCCCCATCCCAGGATTAATCCTTTTTATAAACATCCTTTGTTTTCAGAGGAGTGTGAGAGAGAATACAGGAAAGCGCTGAAAGAGACAGGGGTGGAGATTTCTTCGTTCATTGTGGTATACCGCTGGTCAGGCCCCACAGAGGAGCAGAGAAAGTTCGCGGTGGCTAACTGGAAGCGGATGATTCAGATTGCCGTGGATATGGGGGTTACGGTGATTAACACAGAGTTATCCGGTGACCCCAATCAGCAGGAAATCTGCAATGGCATGTGGTTCCAGTCTATGGAGGAATTATTGCCTTTGATTGAACGGGAAGGAATCCGGGTGGAGATTCAGTCCCATCCCTATGATTTCTGTGAGTTGAACAATGAGACCTGCGATATGGTGAAGTCTTTTCGGTCTCCGTACCTGGGGTATGTGTATTCCTCACCCCACGGATTCTTCTACGATGAGGGAAAAGGGGATGTGCGCTCCATGCTTCGGTATGCGGGAGATGAGCTGACCCATGTATTGTTTGCGGATACGTTTAATCAGACCCTGGACTGCAGGTATATTGCCAACCCGCCCTGGCTGAATGCCAGAGGAAAAGCGGATGTGACCATCCATCAGCATCTGGCCATGGGAGAAGGGGATGTGGACTTTGATGGCATCTTTGAGACATTGAGAGAGATGGACTTTGCCAATAAGCAGCTGAAACCGGATGCGCCCAAGAAAGGCGGAGATAATATTGCCTGCGTGTCTATGTTTGGATTCCCGGAGAAGATGGATAAGCAGGCGCCGGAGGCGCGGGAACGTATCGAAAGAGAGCTTTTAAAATAATGAGAGGAGAATAGAGAATGAAACTTGCGATTTGTACGGATGTATTTGCGGATTTGTCTTATACAGAAATGCTTGATAAGGTAAAATCTCTGGGGATTGATGCGGTGGAGATGACTGCGGGAGGCTGGGGAGCCAGGAAACATTGTAATACGAAAGAACTGCTGGCGGATGAGGATAAGCTGGCTGCTTTCCAGGAAGAACTTACGAAACGGGGGATGCGGATTTCGGCGCTGAATACTTCCTGCAACCCTTTGTGGCCGTCAAAAACCGGGGAAGAGTTTAAGGCTTCTATGTATGACTGCGCAGAGCTTGCAGGAAAGCTGGGGGTAAAAAAGATTGTGGCCATGGCAGGGCTTCCCGCCGGAAATGAGACAGATACCACCCCCAACTGGATTACCTCCACGATTTCCTGGCCGGACTTTATGGCTCCGGCGTATGAGTATCAGTGGAAGGTTACCATTGAATTCTGGAAGGAATATGTAAAGCACTGTAAAAAATGCGGTGTGGAAAAGATTGCAATCGAGGAATTTCCAGGAACCATGGTGTGGTCAGTGGAGACTATGCTGAAGCTGAGAAATGCAACAGACCCTATGGTGGGCATTAATCTGGACCCATCCCATATGATCATACTGGGCGCAGATCCCATTACTGCGGCCCGGGCGCTGAAAGGATGCATTTTCCATGTACACGGCAAAGATGCCCGGATTGAACGGGGACTGGCCGACATGAATGGGCTTCCGGAGCCGAAACCGGTGACTGAGACGGCAGACCGTGTGTGGAATTATGTGGCTGTGGGCTGCGGCAAAGACCTTCAGTGGTGGAAAGAATTTTTCTCCGTGCTGAGCATGATGGGGTATGACGGGGATGTGTCATTGGAGATGGAGGATCTCACCATGTCTGTGGAGGCAGGAGTACAGACCTCTGTCAATGCGTTGGAACAGACAATCAGTAAATAGAATTAGAACAGAAAAGCAAAGATATTTCATAATTTCAGGATAAAAAATAATCCCCCGGCTGTCCCGGTCTTCAGCCGGAGGATTATCAAAACTCCTGCTTATTCAATATGTCGAAGATAATTGTATTTTTTATTCCTGCAGCAGCCAATCGGCTATATCATGAATTTCAATTCCCTCATAGCTGTATTTCGGATGTCTGGTTCTTGCGATAATCATTTTGGGATAAGCATCCCGGATTTGAAGCAGGGGAGAATATTCCCGCTCAAAAGTTTCCTGTCCGGAGATGTTATCGCTTACCTGAATATAAATCTTCTCACTGCCTCTTTGCGCGACAAAGTCGATTTCCTTTTGATAGAGTCTGCCCACATAAACATCATATCCGCGGCGAAGCAGTTCAACACAAACCCCAGAAAGCTTCCCTTTGCATGGGCAATCCCCAGATTGCGCGCAGA
>CANSYV010000351.1 GCA_947651335.1 uncultured Lachnospiraceae bacterium | reverse complement strand
GTGTGCTGATGGGCGAGAGGTATAAGATGGTCACCAAGGAGACGAAAGACGTGCTCAGCGGCAAATACGGCCAGACCGTGAAGCCTTTTGACCCGGAAGTACAGAAAAAATGTATTGGTGATGAGGAACCGGTGACCTGCCGCTATGCGGACCTGATTCCCGCGGAACTTGATACCTTGGAAAAGGAAATCGAAGCCTATAAAGAGCAGGATGAAGATGTGCTCACCTATGCCCTGTTTCCCCAGGTGGCAAAAGAATTCTTCCAGTACAGGGAAGCCCAGAAGAAGAAGGTGGACGCGTCTGTGGCTGACACAGAAAACGGGGCGTATCCGGTATAGCCATGAAAGAGAAGATACTGGTGGCAGGAGGCGGCGCCTCTGGAATGATGGCTGCTGTCCTGCTGGCCCAAAAGGGACATTCGGTCCATGTATTCGAGCAGAATGAGAAGCTGGGAAAGAAACTGTATATCACAGGAAAAGGGCGGTGCAACCTGACAAATGCCTGTGAAACCATGGAAGAACTGCTGGGAGCAGTGGTGGCTAATCCCAAGTTCCTCTACAGCTCTTTTTATCAATTTGACAATCATCAGGTGATGGAGTTTTTTGAGGAGCTGGGGGTGCCCCTGAAAGTGGAAAGAGGCGGGCGGGTGTTTCCAAAGTCGGATAAATCCTCCGATGTGATCCGTGCTCTGGAGCGTGAGATGAAAAAACTGGATGTGAAGATTCATTTGAAAAGCCGTGTGGAGAAGCTTCTGTTAAGACAGGAGGATGCATCCGGCGGCCAGCCCCGTATCCGGGGAATTCAGCTGGAGAACAAAACGGTTGTGGAGGGGGACAGGGTCCTGGTGGCATCCGGGGGCATGTCCTATCCCAGCACCGGTGCGGACGGAAGCGGGTATCGGTTTGCCAGGTCCGTGGGACATGAGGTGGTGAAACCGGTGCCTTCCCTGGTGCCTCTGCTGGTCCAGGAGGGGTATGTGCGGCATCTTCAGGGACTGTCTCTGAGAAATATCCAGTTTTCCATCTGGGATGATAAAAAATGTCTGTACCAGGAATTCGGAGAACTTTTATTTACCCACCAGGGAATCAGCGGCCCTGTGGTGCTGTCTGCCAGCGCTGCCATAGGCAGGCGTCTGAGGGAAAGCCCATTGACAGGGAAGATTGACCTGAAGCCGGCTCTGTCAGAAGCTCAGCTGGATGCCCGCATCCTGCGGGAGTTTGAGAATAATCCCCAGAAACAGCTGAAAAATGTGATTGGTGCATTATATCCTGCCTCCCTGACCCCTGTGGTCATCCGTTTAAGCGGCATATCGCCAGGAAAGCCTGTGAGCACAGTGAGCAGGCAGGAGCGGAGGAAACTGCTGGAAATTACGAAAGCATTTCCCATGACAATTATGGGAGCGGGAAGCTTTAAGGAAGCCATTATCACCAAAGGCGGGATATCAGTGCGGGAGATTCATCCGTCTACCATGGAATCCAAACTTGTCCCAGGTCTGTATTTCATAGGAGAGGTACTGGATTTGGATGCCATGACAGGGGGATTTAATCTGCAGATTGCCTGGTCCACAGCCTGGGCCGCGGCAAATGCGTAAATTCAAAAGAAGGGGCGATTACCTATGACAACGAATATTGCAATCGACGGGCCTGCCGGAGCGGGAAAGAGTACCATAGCCAAAAGGATTGCCCAAAAGCTGTCCTTTATTTATGTGGACACTGGAGCCATGTACCGGGCCATGGCTGTTTATCTGCTGCGCCAGAAGATATCGGCGCAGGATGCCGCCAAAATCGAAGAAGCCTGTCAGTCAGCGGATATTACCATCACCTATGAAGACGGAGAACAGCAGGTGCTTTTAAACGGTGAAAATGTCACAGGACTTCTCCGGTCAGAAGAAGTGGGCAGCATGGCCTCCGCCAGCGCGCCCAACCAGAAAGTAAGGGAGAAGCTGACAGCTCTGCAGAAGAAGCTTGCCAGGGAAGCGGACGTGGTGATGGACGGCCGGGATATTGGAAGCAAGGTGCTGCCTGACGCGAAGGTGAAGATATATCTCACTGCCTCTGTGAGGACCCGGGCTCTGCGCAGATGCAGCCAGCTGGAAAAAGAAGGAGTTCAGGTTTCTCTGGAAGAAATCGAAGCTGATATACAAAAACGGGATGAACTGGACAAAAACAGGGAAAACTCTCCATTGATCCAGGCAGAAGACGCAGTGCTGGTGGATTCTTCTGAAATGACCATTGATGAGGTGGTGGAAACAATCCTTACTATTTACAGGCAGAGAGAGTGTACATGAGATGAAAGTAAAAGTTGCTGAAACGGCGGGATTTTGTTTTGGCGTAAAAAGGGCAGTTGACCGGGTCTATCAGCTGGCCGAAGAAACCAAGGGGCCTATTTACACATTGGGGCCGGTGATACACAATGAAGTGGTGGTGGAAGATTTAGAAAAAAAAGGTGTTCATACCCTGAACAGCCTTCAGGAGCTTGAGCAGCTGGAAAAAGGTTCTATTGTGGTGATCCGTTCTCATGGAGTGGGCCGGGAGGTTTATGAAAAGATCCATTCGCTGGGGCTTCAATGTGTGGATGTCACCTGTCCGTTCGTGCTGAAAATCCACCGGATAGTAGAGCGGGAGAGCGGACAGGGAAGAGAGATTCTGATTTTTGGTGATAATTGCCATCCCGAGGTGCAGGGGATCTGCGGATGGTGCACTTCCCGTGCTTTTGTGGTGTCAAATAAGGAAGGATGGCAAGGATGCTATAAGAGATTCGATATAATTTTTCTTTTTCTCAA
>CANSYV010000350.1 GCA_947651335.1 uncultured Lachnospiraceae bacterium | reverse complement strand
TATCCTGATCTCCCTGGCCTGTGGCGGAGGCCTCAAGGGGATTGTGGTGGGAATCACCTGTACCCACTGGACTTCCCTCACCCGGGTGATACGGGCGGAGGTTCTGCAGATTTTAAACGCGGAGTATACTCAGCTGTCCCGCCAGTTTGGCAAGAGCAGGTGGTATATCGCCAGGGAGCATATGTTTCCCCATATCATCCCTCAGCTGGTGGTGGGGGTAGTGCTGGTTTTTCCTCACGCCATACTCCACGAGGCATCCATTACATTTCTGGGATTCGGCCTTCCGGCCCACGAGCCGGCTATCGGGGTGATTTTATCCGAAGCTATGAAATATCTTACAAGCGGAAAATGGTGGCTGGCGTTTTTTCCCGGCCTGTGTCTGGTACTTATTTCACTGATGGTGGACAGGATCGGGAAAAACCTGGAGAAACTGCTGGATTCCAGTTCTGCACATAATTGAGGGGGAAATGATGAAAAAAGAACCAATATTAAAAGTAGAGAATCTGGAGCTCTCATTCTCTCAATACACCCGGGGTTTGAAGAAAAGGGAGCTTACTGTTATCACAAACCTGGATTTGGAAGTAAATGAAGGGGAGATTCTTGCCGTGGTGGGCTCCAGCGGGTCGGGAAAAAGCCTGCTGGCCCATGCAGTGATGGGAATCCTGCCATACAATGCCAGGACAAAAGGAAGGATACAGTATCAGGGCAGGGAACTGTCCCAGACAGACAAGGAGCGGCTGCGGGGAGATGAGATTGTACTGATTCCTCAGTCTGTCAACTATCTGGACCCACTCCTGAAAGTGGGGCAGCAGATTGCCATATCGCTGAAAAATGAAACCAAGGAACAGCAGGAGGAGATCATTGACCATATTCTGGGCAGGTACGGGCTGGACCCTTCGGTGAAAAACTATTACCCCTTCCAGCTGTCCGGCGGTATGGCCCGGAAAGTGCTGCTGGCCACGGCGCTGACTTCATCTGCGAAGGTGATTATCGCGGATGAACCCACTCCGGGGCTTGATGAGGCTTCTCTTCAGGAAGTGCTGAAGGATTTCCGGGAGATTGCAGACAGCGGGAAGGCAATACTGATGATTACCCACGATATTCACGCGGCGCTGGAGATAGCGGACAAAATTGCCATTTTTTATGCCGGGGCCACGCTTGAGCTGGCCAACAAAAGAGACTTTGCCCGGGGCGGGGAGGAGCTTCGCCATCCGTATACAAAAGCATTGTGCAGGGCTCTGCCAGGGGAAAGCTTTGAGGCCATAGGGGGCACACAGCCGCTGCCCAGTGAACTTCCTGAGGGCTGCCTGTTCTCGGACAGATGCCCGGTTTGTACAGAAGAATGCAGGAGGGCGCGTCCCCAATACCGAAGCATCCGGGGAGGGAAAGTGAGGTGTATCCATGCGGCTTAGAGCAAATCAGATTACATTTGGCTACAAAAAGGGAAGAACAGTCCTGGAAAACGTGAATTTTACCGTGGATGAGGGGGAAGTGGTGGGCCTCACCGCACCCAGCGGGTATGGCAAATCCACCCTGGCCAAGATTCTGGCAGGTTTTGTAAAGCCGATGCAGGGAGAAGTGTGTCTGGAAACAGATGGGAAAAAGCTGGAAAGGGGGAAAGGGTACAACCCTGTGCAGCTGATCTTCCAGCACCCGGAAAAGGCAGTAAACCCCAAATGGAAAATGAGCAGGGTGCTGTCGGAAGTGGGGATGCCTCCCAGGGAGCTGATAGAAGCCGCGGGAATTAAAGAGGAGTGGATGGGCAGATGGCCGGCGGAATTATCCGGCGGTGAACTGCAGAGATTCTGCGTCATCCGGGCCCTGAATCCCCAGACCAGGTTCCTCATCGCCGACGAGATGACCACTATGCTGGATGCCATTACACAGGTTCAGATCTGGAAACTGGTGCTCTCTTACGCAGAAGAACACCGGATGGGCGTGGTGGTGATCAGCCATGACAAAGAGCTGGTGGACCGGCTGTGTACACGGGTGGTGGATTTGACGGCGGGGAGTTCCAGGAGAGATTTAGGGGCTGTAGGAAAATAAATGAGAAAGTGTGCACAGAAAGAGGTATAAAAAGCTGTATGATGGTTATGGTTCATACAGCTTTTCTCAACGGAATTTTACAGCGCCTTATACCACCACTTCCATGATTCTTCGGCTGCCCACAGATATTTCCCGGGTCCCGGTGGTTTTATTTTTATTAAAGTTAAAGCTGAGCAGATATCCTTTGTCTAAATGGTAGTATTCTAGATATTCAGCCAGTTGCCGCCGGCCTCGTTTCTGGTATTCATCCCCCCGCCAGAGTTTTAATTCAATCACAAACTGTTCACCCAGGTAATCTACCACAACATCTGTCCGTGTCTGATCCCGGGTCTGCGCTTCAATATAATAATTCCCTGTGCCGTTGATAATCGGCTTCAAATACAGAAGAAACATGCGTCTTGCATTATTTTCCAGGAATTTCTCCGTGCTGTTTCCGTAAACATCGTGGTAATGAAGCATGAATTTTTCTAAAACAAGTTCCATGTTCAGTTTTCCATCTCTGACAAACTGGTTTTTCTCCCGGTCGCCGGACTGATATATAATGCTGTCGGTGAGTTCTTCCGACAAAAACAGATTATACAGTCTTGTCTCAAATATGCGGTTGGACACAACCACCCGGCTGTCCTGTTCTGTGAGAAATCCAAACATGACTCCCATTTGGATTGCAAAGTTATCCGTATAATCCGGATCATTTTGCAATCCAAATGGGAGTCATGTTTGGATTTCTCACAGAACAGGA
>CANSYV010000349.1 GCA_947651335.1 uncultured Lachnospiraceae bacterium | reverse complement strand
CATAGGCGGGGGAGTCTTCCGGAACGTTTGCTGCCCTGGACGGTACATAGCCCATCATTGCCACAATAATAACTGAAAAAACAAAGGCCATGATAAAATTGAAAACAGGCCCTGCGGCAATCACCGTAATCCTCCCCCACACAGAGGCAGAATTAAAAGAGCCTGGGACTTCACTGTCTTCGTCCTCACCCAGCATCATGCAGGAACCGCCCAGAGGCAGAAGCTTCAGACAATATTCAGTCGCTCCTCTTTGGGTTTTCAACAGTGTGGGACCCATGCCAAGGGAAAACTGCTGAACTACAATTCCATTTTTCTTTGCCAGAAGAAAGTGGCCCAATTCATGAAACAATACCAATATGCTGAAAATAATAACTGCAATGAGAATTTTCAAAATTACCACCTGCTTTCCAACCACTGATTCGTATCTGCCTCAATTTCCAGAATCGTATCCAGAGAGGGCTCTGGTATCACCTGATGTCTGTCCATGGCGCTGCCAATCATATCATAAATATCCAGGAAACGGATTTCCCGATTTAAAAATCTGCGGACAGCCTGTTCATTGGCTGCATTGAATACAGCAGGCATACTGCCTCCGGCCCGGGCTGCCTTTACAGCCATGGAAAGCCCCTGAAAGGTATCCGGGTCTGGTGCCTCAAAAGTCAGGGAGCCCAGCGCGGCAAAGTCCAGCCGCTCTCCGGGCAGGAACCGCCTTTGGGGATAATAAAGCGCATATTGAATGGGAAGTTTCATATCTGGTGTGCCCAGCTGTGCCATCACTGCTCCGTCCTCAAATTCCACCATAGAGTGGATGACACTCTGAGGCTGAACCACCACCTGTACCTGGTCTATCTCCACCTGAAACAGCCAGCATGCCTCCATAACCTCAAGCCCTTTATTCACCAGAGTCGCGGAATCCACCGTGATCTTTTGTCCCATCACCCAGTTGGGGTGTTTCAGAGTATCCGAGAGAGTCACCTGCTCCAGCTGCTTTCGGTTATATCCCCGAAAAGGCCCGCCGGACGCGGTGAGCAGCAGCTTTCGCAGGGAACGGGAAGATTCACCCTGAAGGCACTGAAAAACTGCGCTGTGCTCACTGTCCACAGGCAGAATAGAAACGCCGTATTCCCGCGCCAGAGGCATAATAATATGTCCCGCTGTCACAAGAGTTTCCTTATTGGCCAGGGCAATGTCTTTCCCGGCACGTATGGCTTCTATTGTGGGACGGATTCCGATCATCCCCACCACGGCTGTCACCAGAATTTCTGTATCTGCCAGTGCTGCTGTCTCCAGCATGCCGTCCATGCCGCTTAGGATTTTCGTGTCTGTATCTCTGACACGCACTGCCAGGTCTTTTGCCTTTTCTTCATCCATAACCGAGGCAGCCACAGGAGAAAACTCCCGGATCTGCTCTTCCAGCAGACGGATATTGGACCCTGCCGTCAGTCCCAGTACCTGAATATCTCCATTATGCCTGGCAACTTCCAGTGTCTGTGTACCTATTGAACCTGTAGATCCTAAAATCGCTATTTTTTTCATAAGGCTCTCCCCGCCAAAACCACTACCAGAAAATAAATAACCGGAGCCGTAAAAATCACACTGTCAAAGCGGTCTAAAATGCCTCCGTGCCCCGGAATTAATTTCCCGTAATCTTTTATCCCTGTCTGTCTCTTGATTGCAGATGCCGCCAGATCTCCTACCATGGAAAGCAGCGCGCCTGCCCCGCAGATAATCCCGTAACCTGCCATGCTGCCTTTTGTAAAATAAGCATAAAGAACGCCCAGCAAGACTGCCCCTGCCACGCCTCCCACAGCGCCCTCCACCGACTTTTTCGGACTCAGCACTGGTGTCATTTTATGTTTTCCAAACAGAACGCCCACACAGTAGGCACAGGTATCACATCCCCAGGAGCAAAGGAAAATCAGCCACACATGGTAAATGCCTCCTTTAAGCTCCCGTGTCAGATAGATGAAAGAAAGCATAACAGCCACATAGATGATACCGAAAAAAGCTGCCATCACCTGTTCTGCCTGGTACTTAGGGTAGGTAAAGACATAGACAGACATGAGAAGAATCAACGCTGCCAGTACTGCCGGCAGACCGTATGTCTCCATTTTAAACCACAGGGCCCCGTAATATAAAAGCGCTCCCGCATAACCGGCAAGTTCCAGCACATTCAGCTTTTCCCCGTGGACCCCTGCGGCCTGATACAGTTCCCGCATACCAATCACAGAAACAGCCGCCACGGACACATACAGCACACCGCCGCCGCTGAAAACCAGCAAAAGAATGGCCAGCACCAGCAGAACTCCGCTGGCCAGCCGTACCTTAAACATTCTGCTCCTCCTTTACCCCGCCGTACCTTCTGTCCCTTTTATTATATTGCTCAATAGCTTTGACCAATTCCTTCTTGTCAAAATCCGGCCAGGCTGTATCCGTAAAATAAAATTCCGTATAAGCCATCTGCCACAGCAGAAAATTAGAAAGCCGCAGTTCTCCACTGGTTCGTATCATCAAATCCGGGTCTGGAAGCCCTGCAGTATCCAGGTAGTCTCCAAACCGCTCTTCTGTAATCTCCTCAGGGGAAAGCTTTCCAGTCTGGCATTCAGCAGCCATTTTTCTCATGCCCCTAATCATTTCATCTCTGCTTCCATAATTCAATGCCAGTTGAAAATGCAGTTTATCAAACTGGCTGGAAAATTCTTCCAAAGCATACACACTTTCCTGAATATCCTGGTCAAATGCGGATATTTCGCCGATCATCTCCTGTGAGCGGGGACCGTGACACCCCATCAG
>CANSYV010000348.1 GCA_947651335.1 uncultured Lachnospiraceae bacterium | reverse complement strand
CTTAATAAACAGTTCTCTGGGATTGTCGGGATATTTAAAAATAATCACATCATACCTTTTGGGCTGGTCAAATTTATATGCCAGCCGGAATCCAAAGATTCTGTCATTGGTCATAATGGTCTCTTCCATAGATTCCGAAGGAATCTTCGCGTTTATTAATACCACATTATTGACCACAAATACAACAATGACCACAAATATGATCATGTGGATGTATTCCTTCACTTCTTTTAGGACAGCCTGATTCCATTCTATTTTTTTCATGGCATACATTCCTCCAGATGTTCTCTTTCTAAAAAGCTTCGAAAATCCCCCGGCAGCTCTGCAGCATACCGCCTGCCTGACAGTTCTTTCAGCAGTCCTGTGCACTCTGGAAATTCCAATTTCCAGGCATGAAGCATCTGATGACGAAGCCCCTGCTGCCAGGCAGCATCTCCCTTAGGTCCGGGAAGTCCGTATTTTCTGTCACCGGACACCGGATGGCCGGTCTGTGCCAGATGCGCACGGATTTGATGGGTTTTCCCTGTGATAAGCTGTACCTCCAGCAGTGTGAGACGTCCGTTATCTCCCAGAGGCCGGTAAACTGTTTCCACATAATCTCTTTTGTCCCGGCCCAGGCCGCCTGTTTCTTGATCCTCCCATATGAAAACTTTATTCTGGCTTTCTGACTTCTGCAGATATCCCCGCAGGTGCTCCTGCTGTTTTAAAATTCCCTGCACCGGACACAGGTAATATTTACCCATCTGCCTTTTTTGGAACATGGCAGATAACTCCTGCTGGGCACGTACAGATTTCCCGGCTGCCACAATGCCGCTGGTATTTCTGTCCAGCCGGTTGCACACACCCGGGGAAAATCCCGCCGCCTTCCCGCCGCGGCACAGATAATCCCTCACCCACTCCGACAGGGAATAATCCTCTGGACAGCTCTTCTGAGACAGAACACCGCAGGGCTTATTCAAAAGCAGCACCTGGTCATCTTCATAGATAATATCCGGTTCCTGTTTTAGACTCTGCCTGGCCGTTTCTGCCGGATGGGGCCCAGAAAATTTGTCCAAAGTTTCCTGGCTCAAAAACATCTGAATCTCATCCCCGGGACAGAGCCGTTCACTGCCCCCGGCTTTTCTTCCATTAAGTGTAATGTTCTTTTTCCGGAGCATTTTATACAGGAATCCTTTGGGAGCCTGCGTCAGAATTTTATGCAGATATTTATCAAGGCGCTGCCCTGCGTCTGTCTCCGAAACCGATACCTGTTTCATATACCCTCCTGTCCCATGTGCAGGGAAAATAACCGCTCATAAAAACGTCCCGCAGAGTACCATCCGCGGGACTTGGCACTATAATTTCTCATAACTGCCATCCAGCACCTGTGTATAAGACTCTATGTAATAATCGGCCAGTCTGCGCTTCTCCTTATCCTGGCACTGGCTGTAATCGTCCCGGATGGCACAGGTACGCATCCCTGCGCTTTTCCCTGCCCGGATTCCCACCGGAATATCCTCAAACACCATGCAGTGCCCGGGATCGGTGTCCAGTCTTTTCGCAGCCTCAAGGTATACATCCGGCTCCGGCTTTGCCCTCTTCACATCGCCGCAGGTAACCACAGCGGAAAAATAAGGCTCCAGGTCATGGCCTTTTAAGGCAGCCTGTACCAGATTCCTATGATTGCTGGACGCAATGGCCGCCGGAATCTTCTGCTCTTTTAGATAATCCAGAAATTCTCTCAGCCCGGGTTTAGTGGGAACTTTATGCAGGTATTCATCCATGGCCATATCTGTCCACTCAGCCGCAATCTCCTCCGGGGTATCCGGCAGGGAAAAACGGCCCCTGAAATACCTGGCCACTTCCATAAATTCCATGGTTTCCAGCTCCTGGGGCAGATCATCCGGCAGAGGAATCCCCCTGCGGCTTAAAAATTCCACATCCACTCTTCTCCAGATGCCCATGGAATCCACCAGTGTTCCGTCCAGGTCAAAAATAACAGCTTTTATATTCTCTAACATATTACGCTCCATTCATCTCTCACGCCATAAACTCTTTCGTAACCGCCTGCGCCCGATACCCTTCCGTAATAATATCCAGCTGCCGGTGGAATCTTTCCAGCTGCTGGAGATTGTTGCTCTCATACACACGGAAGAATTCATCCTGAATTTTCTTCACCTCCCGCTTGCTGGAGAACTTATACAGATTTTCAATGTTATTTAAGATATCTGCCACCAGATTCGTCTGCAGCTGGGAGAAGTTCTGCGCATCCATAATTTCGCTGCGCACAGAGGACATCTCCCGGTCCAGGAGCAGAATCGCCGCCGCCGCTTTGCTCAGGCGCTCTCTCACATGGGGCGGCATATTCCCCTTATACTTATATTGAAGGGAGTGCTCGATGGTTGCCCAGAAATTCATGGCCAGGGTGCGGATCTGGATTTCCGCCTGCAGCCGTCTGGGGCCGTCTATTGTCTGTACTGTATAATAAATGATTAAGTGATAGCTTCTGTAACCGCTTTCCTTCACATTAATCAGGTAATTCTTCTCATATTTAATCTCCATATCCGAACATTTCTGGATAATGGATACCACTGCGTCAATATCCTCCTCAAACTGACAGATAATGCGGATTCCGGCTATGTCCTCCACTTCCGCCTCCAGACGGTCGAAGGGAATGCCTTTTCGCTGCATTTTCTCCAGAATGCTGGCAATGCTTTTCACACGGCCGATTACCTGTTCCATGGGCGAATACAAGTCTTTTTCCTTGTGTTCAGTAATAATATGGTTAAACTTTACAACCAGTTCCCGGACTGCCAGTTCATAGTGACT
>CANSYV010000347.1 GCA_947651335.1 uncultured Lachnospiraceae bacterium | reverse complement strand
AGGACAATATTACTACACCTGTTAAAATTACGGTAAACATTACTGTTCCCAAAATCATATATGGCTGAAGATTTGACAGGTATTGTTTTATGAAATCAAGAACGTCTCTGCCACAGTAAGCAATATATTCAAAAAGATGTTTGTTTAACCCGCTTCTGTGAGTGGTTTCATCTAATTTTAACCGATCCAATTTCGCCAATTTCCGAAGCTTTCTGCATACGGCAGTCATGCTCATATCTATACCCTGATATTCTGCCTCTTCATATGTGAGCTGTTGTTTCATATCATTCACCTCAAATACCTGTCCCGCAGCCGATGATGGTACCCAATCATAAAAATAACCGGAACCACCACCCCGCCGCACATAGGAACAATACACCATGCCGTATCTCCCACAATGGCCCCTGCTCCATAGGAAAGAAGAATCACACCGCCATAAATCACCCACATAGCCCCATGCTTTCTATTCCAAGCTCCCACATCCGTCAAATTCTCTGCACTGGGCGGTTTCTCTCCCGAATAAAATCCCACTGGCTCTTTACTTTTCAGCTGCACAATGCCAATGACAAACATAAGAACCGCTATGCAGAAATAGACAAGAAAACCAATAAGAAATCCTTCAACCATAATCTTCCCTCTTTATATCTAATCCAGCAATTTTCCAATCTCCGGAAACGGCTCCAGGCTCCGTTTCAAGATTCCCCTCAGATACGCCACTAATATCCCATAGTTGGTAATAGGAATCCCCTGGTCCACGGCGCACTGCACCCGATACTTCATCTCACGGGCATTCAGCATACATCCTCCGCAGTGGACAATCATCCGGTAAGGAGATAAATCATCGGGAAATTCCGTCCCTGCCGTAAAATCAAAAGAAAGCTCACATCCCGTATACTCCCTGATCCATCTGGGAATTTTCACCGTTCCGATATCATCACACTGGCGGTGATGGGTACATCCTTCCCCAATCAAAACTTTATCCCCATCTTTCAAGGAATCCAGAGCCGTCACGCCCCGCACCGCTTCTGCCAGGTCACCTTTATACCTGGCGAACAAAATGGAAAAGGAAGTGAGCATAATCTCTTTGGGCGTATCCACATCCACTTTATCAAACACCTGGCTGTCGGTAATCACCAGACGTGAGGGCTGTCCCAATTTCTCCAGTGCCTCTTTCAAACCGTTTTCCTTTACCACAATGGCAGAACCGTCTCCGTCCAGAATATCCCTAATCGTCTGCTGCTGGGGAAGAATCAGTCTTCCTTTTGGGGCCGCTTTATCAATGGGAACCACCAGAACCAGAAAATCTCCGGGCTTCATCAAGTCTCTCACAATATATTTGTCAGGTTCCTCCTGCTTTCCAAGCTGAGCTATCCTCTCTTTCAGCTCCCAGATATTCGTTTCCTGTTCAGCGCTGACCCAGATTTCATCTTCATTGCAGGCAGGCTCCTGTTCCATCAGGTCCAGCTTATTATACACCACCATATAAGGAATGGATTTATCCCGAAAACGCTGAATCAGCATCTCGTCCTCCGGCTGTCTTCCCACGGTTCCGTCTACCACCAGCAGGGCTACATCCGTCTTATTCAATACCTGATAGCTTTTCTTCACCCTGAGTTTCCCCAGTTCCCCCTCATCGTCAATCCCCGGCGTGTCGATTACCATCACCGGACCCAGGGGCAGAAGCTCCATGGTCTTGTACACCGGGTCTGTGGTG
Organism: uncultured Lachnospiraceae bacterium; assembly: GCA_947651335.1. Taxonomy (GTDB): domain Bacteria; phylum Bacillota; class Clostridia; order Lachnospirales; family Lachnospiraceae; genus MGBC164599. Next base: position 1,106 of record CANSYV010000347.1, on the reverse strand, counting down.
GTCCCCTTCACCTGGGACACAATAGCCAGATTCTGGCCTGTCACCGCATTAATCACACTGGATTTCCCGGCATTTCGTTTTCCGAAAAAACTGATATGTACCCGCTCCGAAGCGGGTGTCTGATTCATTCCCATAAGCCATTTCCTTTCTTATCTGCGCACAGTGATCTGACAGGCTTCCATGGCGTCCAACGCCCTCTCATGGCTTTCAGGAGCCACCCCTGCACAGCACGTGCTGTCCACAACAATCTCCACCTCCGGCAAAAATGCTTTTAACAGCATGGCATTGGATATCACGCAGATATCGGTGCACAGACCTGCCAGTTCGATAGAAGTAATTGTATCTTCCTGGTTCCACCGCACCATCTGCTGTCCCAAATCCACACTGGCAAAAGTCACTTTATCCACAGGCCTCTCTTTGCAAAACGGTTTCAGCTGGTCATGGATCTCCCAGCCCCGGCTTTCACGGATGCAGTGCTCCACTGGAAGCCTGCGTCCCTCCTGGGTCTGAAGATAATCCTTCTCATGGGTATCCCGGGTAAAAACCACCTTTCCCTCAAACCCACTGACCTTCTCCACCACCCTGGGAAGAACAGCCTGCGCCTCCTTCGTCCCCAGAGCACCGTCAATAAAGTCATTCTGCATATCCACTACCACTAAGACTTTCATTCCACAAAATTCTCCTCTCAGACAATTTTTAATCCAGATAACGCTGTCTATCCATTCATTCCGCTTATCCGCCCTATATTCATATATTTTACCATCTTTCCTAAATTCTTGCCAATATAAATATTAATACTGCAATGATTTTCTATAGCTAGATCGACATTTATATGACATTTATTAAGAATATAGCAATATTTTTATTTTAATTTTTGTATCACCCTTAATTATTTTATCATTTTATATATTTATCATAATAATAAAAAAATTTCCTGCAGAGTTGTAAATTATTTCAGATATGTTATAATTCTATTTAATAAAGGAGTTACCTTCATGAGTGATAGAAAGATACAATGGCATCCAGGCTTCACAGCTGCTATGCATCTGGAACTGAATGAATATAAGGATAAACTGATTTTTGAGAAAGAATATAATCTGAACACA
>CANSYV010000346.1 GCA_947651335.1 uncultured Lachnospiraceae bacterium | reverse complement strand
CATGCTTGAAACGTACTTTTAAAGTTTTGAGTTGAGAAATAAAATTGGGAGGTATTGCAAAATGAAAAATGTTATCAATGAAGCTCACAACAGACCAATCAAATTGGGGATGCATACATATACCCTTCACTTCTTCGGATTCGGCGAGAGCTGGGGATTCGGCAAGGATTATTTCTTTCCCCGGGTCATGAGTCTGATGGAATTGATGGATAAGGCCGTGGAATGGGAGCTGGACGGCCTGCAGGTTACAAAGGTGGACCTGGAATCCACAGACCCTTCCCATCTGGCAGAAGTCCGGGCAGCCGCCCAGGAGAGGGGGCTTTTCCTGGAATTCAACGCCTCTTTTCAGGCTGGCAGCGATTCCCGGGTAAACTGCACTGTGGAAGAAGCGCTGAGAATCACCCAGGCCATCGGCGGTGAGCTGACCAAGTTCAGCCTGGATGTAATCCGCCCCCGGGTGCTCTACGGTTCCTGCTGCCACCCGGACGTGATGCGCCAGCTGGCCGTCCGCTATGAGCAGTTCAAAGAAGCCCTGCCTCTGGCCGAGGAGCTGGGACTGCGGATTGCCATTGAGAACCACACGGACACCTTTGCAGATGAAGTATTGTGGCTGGTAAAAAAGCTGGACCATCCGCTGGTGGGCACCTGCATTGACACAGTAAATTCTCTGCAGGTCATCGAAGGCCCGGAAGACGCTGTAGAAAAAATGCTCCCCTATGCCATCTGCTGCCACTTCAGCGATGACCTGATGGTAGTGGACCCTATGGGTGTTCACGATGTGGGCGTTGCCAGCGGCCAGGGTTCTATTGATATGCCGAAGATTTTAAAGCGCATCAAAGAGGCGTCCCCCATGGACCGGATTATCTTTGAAAATGAAATTCCGTTCCTGCGGGCGGATGAACCCATTGAGGAGGCGCGGAAAAGGGAATGGCAGGCATGCGAGGAGAGTATCGCGTATTTGAGAAATGAATTGAAGGTGGGCGTGCGGAACCGCTGAAAAGGTGGAAAACAGTTATTGTAATCGTAAAATTATAGGAGGAAAGATTTATGTCAAGAGAACAGATGATTCACGATGCGGCGATGGAGATTATGGGGGATGTGGGGGTGCGTATCCACAATGAAAAGGCCCTTGGTATTTTGAAGGAAAATGGAATCCGGACAGAGGGAAATGTGGCGTTTTTTACGGAAAAACAGGTGATGCACTGGGTGAAAATGGCCCCGGAATCCTTCACTATCTATGCCAGGAATCCCAAATATGATATGAATGTGGGCGGCGGCTGTGTCAATCCCGCTCCTACTTATGGCTGTGCTTTCATTGATGACCTGGCCGGGAACCGCCGTCCGGGTACTATGGAGGATTACATCAAGTGTCTGAAACTTGTCCACGCAGAGGAAAGCTATCGTATCAATGGGGGAATTATGATCCAGCCGGGGGATGTGCCGGAGGAGACTGCGGCCATCCAAATGTTCTATGCCGCTTTGCTCCACTCAGACAAGGCCATCCTGCTGCCCACCGGAATGAAGGAGGAAATGGAATTGATCCTGGAAGCCGGGTGTGAGCTTTTCGGCGGCAAAGAGGCTATGAGGGAAAAGCCCCGGATGATCGCTCTCATTAACACCAACTCCCCGCTTTCCCTGGACGAGAGGATGCTGGACTGCCTGATGCTTCTCGCAGAGTACGGACAGCCCGCCATCCTGTGCCCTGCCACCATGCTGGGCGCCACCGGTTCCCTGTCCATGGCAGGCTCCCTGGCCAGCGGCACCGCTGAAAATCTGGCAGGTATTGTTCTGGCACAGATGATTCGCCCGGGCACCCCGGTTGTATTCGGAATTCAATCTACTGCCGCTGATATGAGAGGAGGAATCACCTTCGCCTGCGCCGCGCCGGAGGGAACCCTCATGCAGGGATTCGGCGCAAATATGGCCAGATTCTATGGCATGCCCTCCAGAGGCGGCGGATGCCAGACCGACGCGCCTGTGATGAACTGCCAGGCAGGCTATGAGTCTATGCTGACCTTTTCTTCTGCTTACCGTCACGGCATCAATCTGGTGCTGGAGGCTGGGGGCGTTATGGACAGCGTAAACGCCACGTCTTTCGAGAAAATGGTGGTGGACTTTGAGATCATCCGCCAGGTGAAAGCTTCGTTTACCCCCATTGAAGTGAACGAGGAGACATTGAATCTGGAAGAAATCAAGGAAATCGGCCACGACGGCAGTTTCGTGGACTCTGACTATACACTGGATAACTTCACAGATTTGTATGCTCCCCGGGTGGGTTCCCGCAGCGGTAAGACTGCCTCCTACTTTGAGGACAGTATAGAAAAAGAGATGGAAAGACTGCTGAGCTTCTATGCCTCCCATCGTCCGGAACTGGATTCTGACGCAAGGGAGCGGGTGAAGGCTGTGCTGGCAAAATCCGGGCTGGAGCAGAAGTATTTTTCTGCGATTGAGAATATGTAGGCAAAACTGATACAGATTGCGCAGGATATTTTCTCCAGTGTGCAGGTCAAAAAACGCAGGAGATGCGGGCATCTTCCAGGCTTTTTGACCTGTGCAGCCGGGGAAACAGATATCCTCTAATCACTGAACCCTCTGAATTTATAACATCCATAATTACTGGTTACATACTCCTTAGGGTATACTTTATAGGAACATTTGGATTCATAAGAAGATGCCTCAAAGATGGCGTATCCATCCCCCACAGTCCCCACATACAGCATGGTATGCTGAGGGCTGATTAACACATCTCCCGGTTTTATTTTCCCCCATTTTATAACCTTGTGCCGAATCTTACGGTGAAGGAGAATATCCAGGTGTGTGAAT
>CANSYV010000345.1 GCA_947651335.1 uncultured Lachnospiraceae bacterium | reverse complement strand
GAAGCTGTTTCATCCGGACGAGATTTTATACGTGGTAGATAAACGCCAGGAACTTTACTTTACTCAGGTGTTCCGCTGTGCCAGGAAGACTCACCTGGTGGAGGAGGATACCCGTCTCACTTTTCTGGGATTCGGCACAATGAACGGAAAAGACGGAAAGCCCTTCAAGACCCGTCAGGGCGGCGTGATGCGTCTGGAAAATCTCCTGGATGATATCAGCAGGGAAATGTATCAGAAAATTGTGGACAACCGCAGTGTGAAAGAGGAAAACGCAGGAGATACGGCGGAGATTGTGGGGCTGTCAGCCATCAAGTATGGTGACTTGTCCAACCAGGCCGGGAAAGATTATGTATTCGATGTGGACCGCTTCACCTCATTTGAAGGGGATACGGGCCCCTATCTGCTTTATACCATTGTGCGCATCAAGTCCATTCTGGGCCGTTATCAGGAAGAAGGGGGAGACTTGGCACAGGGAGCCCTGCAGGTTCCTTCCTGTGAGAGCGAGAAAGCTCTGATGCTGGAGCTGACTAATTTTGGGACAGCCATAGAAGGGGCTTTTGAGGAGAAAGCGCCTCACAAAGTGTGCTCCTATCTGTACGGGCTGGCAAATGCTTTTAACCGTTTTTATCACGAGACGAAGATTCTGGGAGAAGAAGATCAGAAGCAGAAAAATTCCTGGATACAGCTGCTGTCCCTGACAAGACAGGTGTTGGAGACCAGTATTGATCTGCTGGGCTTTTCCGCGCCGGAGAGGATGTAACGAATGGAGACAAGGGAAATCCTTAACAAAGTGAAAAATCATGAGATGACGGTGGAAGACGCAGAACACTTCTTCCGCCGGGAACCTTTTGAGGAAATGGGATATGCAAAGCTGGATACCCATAGAGAGATAAGGTCTGGGTTTCCGGAAGTAATTTTCTGCAGCGGCAAGGCAGATGAGCATTTGCTGCAGATTTTCGGCAGGCTTTATGAGGAAAATGGGGAGGTGATGGGAACCAGGGCGTCCCAGGCCCAGTGTGACCTGATACGGGCAGTCTATCCCCAGGCTGAGTATGACCCGGTTTCCCATATTATAAAAATGGAAAAACAGAAGAAGGAGCGGGAGGGGCTGGTGGCTGTCTGCAGTGCCGGTACGGCAGATATCCCTGTGGCAGAAGAAGCCGCCCAGACGGCAGAGTATTTCGGCACCCATGTGGAGCGGGTCTTTGATGTGGGGGTCAGCGGCATCCACCGGCTGTTCTCCCGTCTGGAAGTGATCCAGGATGCCAACTGCATTGTGGCTGTGGCAGGAATGGAGGGCGCTCTTGCCAGTGTACTGGGCGGTCTGGTGGACAAGCCGGTGATCGCGGTTCCCACTTCTGTGGGGTATGGGGCAAGCTTTCACGGGCTGTCGGCTCTGCTCACTATGATCAACTCCTGCGCCAACGGCATTGCAACGGTAAATATTGACAATGGATACGGAGCCGGATATCTGGCAACTCAGATAAACCGGCTGGCGGGAAGGGGAAGGTGAGCATATGGCAGGTGAGACATTATATCTGGAATGTATGTCCGGCATCAGCGGGGATATGACGGTGGCTGCCCTTCTGGATCTGGGTGCAGATGAACAGGTGCTTAGAAAAGCGCTGGACAGCCTTTCTGTGGACGGATTCCAGATTCAGGTGTCCCGGGTGAAAAAAAGCGGCCTGGATGCCTGTGATTTTCATGTGATTCTGGACGCGGAGCATGAGAATCATGATCATGATATGGAATACCTTCACGGCCACAGCCATGGGGATGAGGGCCATGGTGTACATCACCACAGCCATGGCATGCCGGAACACCATCATAGGGAGCACTCCCATGGCGGCAGCACGGCACAGCATTCCCACGGGGGGCAGGGGCATATCCATACCCACCATGTACATAGAAATCTGGACGATATTCTGGAGATTATTGAAAAAGCAGAGATGACGGACAGGGCAAAGGCGCTGTCTGCAAAAATTTTCCGCATTCTGGCTGCCGCTGAGGCGAAAGCTCATGGAGTGCCCGAAGACCGGGTGCACTTTCATGAAGTGGGTGCTGTGGATTCCATTGTGGATATTCTGGCTGCTGCGGTATGTCTGGACAATCTGAATGTTACCCAGGTAGTGGTGCCCCGTCTGTGCGAGGGGAGGGGAACGGTCCGCTGCCAGCACGGCATTCTTCCGGTTCCGGTTCCGGCAGTCTTAAATATTGTCCAGGAATATGGTCTTCCCCTGCACATCACTGAGGTGGAGGGTGAGCTGGTCACTCCCACAGGGGCCGCTGTTGCGGCGGCAGTGCGTACATCAGAGAAACTTCCGGAGAAATTTACGGTATTAAGGACAGGACTGGGCGCGGGAAAGCGTGAGTATGCCTGTCCGGGTTTTCTGCGGGCCATGCTGATTGCGCCAGAACATGCGGGAACAGACAGGGTCTGCAAACTGGAAGCAAATATTGACGACAGTACAGGGGAGATGCTGGGCTATGTGATGGAACTGCTCTTTCAGGCAGGCGCCCGGGATGTACATTATATCCCTGTATTTATGAAGAAAAACCGTCCTGCCTATCAGCTGAATGTTATCTGTGGGGAGGAAGATGCCTCTGCCCTGGAGGAAATTATTTTCCGGGAAACGACCACCATAGGAATCCGCAGGATGCAGGTGGAGCGTTCTGTTCTGCACAGAGAAATCCGCAGGATACGTACTTCTCTGGGGGAGGCTGCTGTAAAAGTGTGTACACGGGGAGGCGAAGTGTGGATTTACCCCGAATACGAGAGTACAGCCGCTCTGGCAAGAAAGAACCAGATGCCTTATCAGCAGGTGTATC
>CANSYV010000344.1 GCA_947651335.1 uncultured Lachnospiraceae bacterium | reverse complement strand
GGCCTCCGCCCTCATTCCTGAAGAATATGGAAACTACAAAAGAACAGAACACTTCCACGACAACACCCCCTTTCTGTCACCAGTCTAGGGGCGGTAACGCAATAATTATATCATTTACGCACCGGGCAGACAAGCCTGTTCTTCCGGCAGCTCAATCATATCCTTCAGAGTTTTAGGCCCCGCCACAAATACCCCAGGGCAGCACTCTTGCTCGTTTTCTGATTGTATAGATTTACATTTCCTCATTAATAAAATCTACGCAATCAAGTTTCCGGTATGCTTTCTCAAATGTTTCTTTCGGACTCCACGATTCATAACCGTCCGGATATCTCACCCGGTATCCCGGCCTGCCATCTTTCTCTTGTGGTTCAGCTTTGATAACTTTAACTCCTATATAATTCTCCATTCTTCATAACCTCCATTCTACAAAGCAATCATATCCCGTAAAGTTTTAGGCCCTGCCACGCCGTCAACGCCGCCACAGATACCCGGGTCAACCTTTTCCCTGGCCTTCTGGTACTGCTTGATGGCGAACACTGTATTGGTATCACAGTGCTTGTCCAACTTCAGGGGCTTGCCGTCTTTTCCTTTAAATTCCCTTGCCAGCAGGATTTCCTGTACAAGCAATACATGATTTCCCTTTTCTCCCTTTTGGACTGTCGGAATCTCAAACATGTAATTTCCCTCCGTATTCGCTGTATTTCCACCTTTAATTGCCGCTTTGAACCCTGCCCAGGTATAACTGCCTGTGTTGTATACAAACGGATTTGGGCACGTTTTTCCGTTCACATCGTAGTGCCTGATCACGTGGCTGGCGTCAATGCCAAGCTCTGCCATCAGCTGTTTCACCAGCTGGACTGTGGCCTGGTATGTCTGTTCGGTGAAATACCAGTCTTTATCCGATGCGTTCATCGTGGCAGTGCTGCGTTTCCTGACGCACATTTCGATACCGATGGAATTTTTATTGGTGCATTTCCCATAGAAAGATGCACCGCCAGCTCCCTGAAGACCGCCGCCGCAGTGCCAGCTGTAGGCATTGTAATAGTCAACAGCCTGATAAATTTCCCCGTTGTGGCCGACAAAGAAATCGGCAGAAGCATTCCTGTTCCCGCCGGCATAAAAATTGACATTATCCAGGGCGCCTCCAAGTGCTCCGACATAGTGGATGACTATGTATTTGATGTCGGCTTTTAACCGTTTCATTGGCGTCTGGTTTAGTTTAATCAGCTTCTTATTGATTTTTACAACCATGCCTGTCTCCTCCTTTCCCATACCTAAAATTTTATTCAGGATATCCAAAATCTTGACGCCGTAATTCTTCCCGGCGGCCCAGCCTTTTCTTTTGGGATTCTCCTGGATTCCCAGCCATTCTACGTATGGGGCGCACCCTTTTTCTACATAAGCGTATCTTGGATCAACACATTTATTTTTAAGTTTATCCATGCTGGCATAGGCTTTTAAATGCTGTATCTGTGCCCTTATTCCTAATTGCGGGGTCCCCCAGGACTTCCCCTTCATGCCATTTACAGTTACGCCGATTCCGGCGAAATTGTTCTGATCCAGCGTAACCGCAGAGCCGGAAAAAGCAAAGTTCCCCGTCTCCAGGCAGGACTGCGCAAATGCGATATCCCCCCGGATACCTTCTGCTTTACCCTCTGATAAGTACAGCGGGATCATGTCAATGACACTTTGCGGCACACCCGGGTTGACCGCCCGGATGTATGCTTTCATCTGCTTCTTTGTGGCACTGGCCGTGCCTGTTATCTTTGTTTTTGCCATGTATTTTCCTCCTGTCTGAATAATTAATTAATGACATTCATAATTAAGGGGTTATTCAGCCCCTCCATCAAGTTCCGGCAAGCCCGCCACTGACGTCAGCATTGACGCAGCTCCTGCCAGCGCAGCTGTCCCGATAACCACTTTCCAGTCAACAGCGGCAATAGTAACACCTGCCGGAATCAACGCCACCGCCGTCTGCGCTGCTGTTTTCACAGCCCTTACCCCAGCTTTATACACCCACAATCTCCAATCCCTTTTCATTGTTTTTCCTCCTACATTTATCCTTATTACAAATAGTTCCCCAGCCCTAAAGCTACGGCCAGGACAGCTAACATCAGTGCCACAACCCATCCCAGCCCCTGTCTCTTGATATGCTCCCAGGTCTCGCCGGGCTTTTCTTTAAGCTCCTCTACATCTTCGGTCAGCTGGTCAACCGCCCCTATTTTGTGCCTCAAGGGTGTCACAATATCAATGATCTCCTTGTTGCCCTTTCTGAGCTCCGCCATTGACTCTTTATGCTCCTTGCGCAGGTCTGCGATTGATTCTTTTTGCTCGCGCTGGAATACTGTTACTTCTCTGGTGATTCCCTCCAGTTTTTCGCGGATATTCTTATTCTGTTCTTCCCTCACCTCGTCCCGCGATTCCAACTTGCCGATCCTTGTCCCAAATCGGCTGTTGGTGTCAGAAACGGCCTGCTGGAATTCGCCCAGCCTCCTGTCCAGCGCTTTCACATCGCCGGAGACTTCATTCGCTTTACGCATCCCCGCACAGTCACGCTCAGGATCAAATACACATTTTTCATCCATACGTCCACCTCCCCGCTATCGGTTTTCTAATTTTTCCAGTCTGCATTCCAATTCTTCTACCCTTCGGAACAGTTTTTGGATCATGTGCGTTTCTATAGCATGAAACTCAGCGTAATTCAATCCCCAGCGGATTTCTCTCCCATCTTCCAACGGATTTTCGAGTTCATCAGCAGACAGCATTCCCATATCATCAGGCGGGAACTTCCAGTCTATTAACACCTGATGATATGGGAATGCTGTCTGCTG
>CANSYV010000343.1 GCA_947651335.1 uncultured Lachnospiraceae bacterium | reverse complement strand
TCAACTGATATTCCCCCAGACCTGAGTAGACGCCGGAGGTACCGGAAGTGGCTTTGGCCTTCATCTCAGAAGAATTGGGACCATTGGGCTCCGTGTCGCTCATATCTATATGAGGTCCCTGGTGCCCGGGATCGATGCCTACAATATGCCCTCCACCGGAAAGGGGCTGTACCGTTTCCTGCGGGGCTGCCGTCACAGTGGCCTGGGGGGAAGGGTCAGCTTCTGGAGATGGTGTGTCCTTATTTTCGCTGACCGCTGTATTTCCTGAAAGGGCAGGTGTGGGGCTGGGGGTCGCTGTAGGTAAGTTCTTTTTTCTGCGCCGTGCTTCCTTTTCCTCCCGCCGCGCTTCCTTTTTCAGCTCTTTTTGGATGCTTTCCAGTTCCTCCCTGTGGGCGGCCAGGACCTCCTGGCTGTTCTTTGTTTCCCGTCCTGCACGGAAAAGGCGTACATAACCAATGGTACAGCAGACAAGTGCGAATACTGCGCAGATGATTCCAAGAGCCACCAGATATTTCGGGGAAGTTTCCTTCTTGTACATTCCTTTCTCCTTCCAAAAAAACAAGTACATTATAGTACTGATTGATATATGGACATTTCTTTTCAATATTATACGAAATGGGAGGGCTGTGTCAAGATGGATAGATATGAGTGTCAGGTCCTATGATTGACAGGACCATATTATATCCATATAATAGACGCGTATAAACTTTTCAGTCTGGACAGTACAAACATCCATCCGGATCACTGGCAGCAGATAGCCAGGCGCATTTATAAAGAAATCCCCGGGTCATCTTTGTGGAACTGGTCCCCGGAATGGATGGAAAGATCCTGGATGTGCCGCGCGGTCAGTCATGTCCCGGTGGTCATTACTTCTCAGGCCAGGGAGGACCTGCCGATCTGGGGATTTACCAGGTGGGAGCAAAGGCCGCTGATGCCGGCGCGATCTGCGGCCGCTCTCTGTCAAAGGAAATGCTGGCGGTGAGGCTTACGTGGGCCCTGGGGCAGACACGGGATCTGGATGGGATCTAGGGCTACATCCGGACAGAAATCAAACTCCTGCTCTGCCTGTTCCGTTGGCCATGTGATAGATTTTCTCCATATCTTTCCGGTTCAGCTGCCGGAACATTCCGATAGTCCGGGTATCTTCGAAGCTGCATTTGAAGGCAAGTTCCTGGATCTGCCGGTCTGTCAGTTCCAGGCCCAGCTCTTTTAGATCGGTAGGCATTTCGATGGAACGGAAAAAGTCTTCCATGGCTTCAATGCCTGCCAGAGCAGTCTTAGTAAAATCCATGCCGTCACAGGGGATGCCGAATACATTGGTGGCGAACTGGGCAAACCGCTCTGGATTGGCCTGGTAGACGTATCTGGCCCAGCTCCCCCATAAAGCGGCCAGACCTGCTCCGTGGGCCACATCGAACATACCTCCCAGCTCATGCTCCAGCTGGTGGCAGGCCCAGTCGCCGCCGCCGGTGCCGCAGCCCAGAAGGCCGTTGTGGGACAGGCTGCCGGCCCACATGATTTCTGCCCGGGCGTTATAATTGCCGGGTTCCTTCATTAATATACGGGCATTGTAAATAACAGTCTGCAGGAGAGCTTCGCTCATGCCGTCCACCAGTTCCATGGTCTCCAGATTTACGAAATACCGCTCCATGGTGTGCATAAGAATATCCACACAGCCGCTTTCTGTCTGGTATTGGGGCAGGGTGTATGTCAGGCGGGGATTCAAGATGGCAAATCTGCAGCGGGCGATGTCATTTTTATAGCCACGTTTCAGCCAGCCCTCTTCGTTGGTGATCACCGATGAGTTGCTGGTCTCGCTGCCTGCGGCGGCGATGGTCACGATACTGCCGATGGGGAGACAGGCCTTGGCAGTCCGGGTCTTGGCATAGAGTTCCCACACATCGGACTCTGGCTCCGCCACACCGTAGGCGATGGCCTTTCCAGAATCAATGACGCTGCCCCCGCCTACGGCGAGAATGAAATCCACCCCTTCTTTTTTGCACAGTTCAATGCCTTCGTAGACCTTGGACAGGCGGGGATTGGGGACGACTCCTCCCAGGGAAATATAGGAGATACCGGCTTCCCTCAGGGAATCAAAGACCTGATCTAAAAGCCCTGATTTCTTCGCGCTTTCTCCGCCGTAATGTACCAGTACTTTCTTACAGTTCTGCTCTTTCACCAGCTGGCCCACCTGCAGATGGGTGTCTTTTCCGAACACCACTTTAGTGGGGGTATATAATTCAAAACCTCTCATAATCTATGCTCCTTTCATATAGCCGATCGCGAAACGCCCATGTCGATGACCAGAGGCTGGCAGAATAAACAGGCCAACAGCCACGGCAGTTGGCCCCTCGCGGCAGTCGCCAAATATCCGCGCGAACGCGGCTGCCTGGCTCGTTGCCCGCGGGAATAGGAGGCGATTTCAGAACAATCTTGAGGGGCCATTTGTTTATTCTGCACAGACTCGTAAGAATCGGAAAGCAGTTCCGCAATGTTCTATCACTGGACAGTTGCGAATGCTTTTATTATAGCAGTACAGGGAGGCTATGTAAATATGCCTGTCTATAGTAAATTTCCATTAATTTTTACTTTTTCGTGAAAGGGAGCTATTGACGGGCGAAGAAGTTACGTAGTATAATGGAAAACACTGTCGATGACAAAAGATACTGATGTATTTGGAAGGATTTATGGAGGAGAAAATATGTATTCCATTGGCGATATCCGGGGCGTGGATCCCGAGATAGCAAATTTGATCCAGGCAGAACTGGACAGGCAGAATTCCCACATTGAGCTGATCGCTTCAGAGAACTGGGCAAGTAAGGCTGTTATGTC
>CANSYV010000342.1 GCA_947651335.1 uncultured Lachnospiraceae bacterium | reverse complement strand
TTGCCCTGAAAGTTTTCGAAAAAAATTATCCAAAAACAGGCGTTTTAAAAGAAGCGCTTAATTACGCCTGCGCAGAAGAGACAGGCCTTCCTGTTCCGGAATTTCTGGAGGTTATGAAATTTGAAGGACAGTGGACCATTTTGACCCAGCACGTCAAAGGCCCCACACTGCAGAAGCTGATGGAAGAATCGCCGCAGAAAAGAAGCGGATATCTGAACCTTTTAATCAAACTTCAGCTGAAAATACATACCAAAAAGTCTGTGATACTGGAGCCTATCCATGACAGATTCCACCGGGGAATCCAGAACTGCTGTCTGGACGCTTCCATGCGCAGGACCCTTCATGACAAGCTGGACCGTCTGAGCCAGGAGGAGGCTCCGGAAAACCGGTTTAAGATATGCCATGGGAATTTCAACCCCTCCAATGTAATCATAAGCAGGGGACAGAGCCCTTACATCGTGGACTGGGCCTGTGCCTGTCAGGGGAACGCGGCTGCGGACGCGGCAAACACATATCTCTATTTCTGGCTGAAGGACGGGGAGGAACCGGCTGAAGATTATCTGGATACTTACTGCCAGATCAGCCACACCCGCAAAGACGAGATTCTGGAGTGGATTCCCATCGCTGCGGCAGCAGGGCTGCCCAAAAAGAACGAAGAGGACAAAGCCAGGCTGATTGAGGGCTGGCTGAAACCGCCAGGGACTGCCAAAAAGGCATTGAAGCTGAAAATAACTGTGTGCATCGGAAGCTCATGCCATATTAAGGGCTCCCGCCATGTAATCCGGAAACTCCAGAATTTAATCTCCGGCTACGGACTGCAGAGCAAAATCGAACTGAACGGAGCCTTCTGCATGGGCAAATGCCAGCACGGTGTCAATGTATTGGCCGACGGCCGGCATTATTCGGTTTCTGCAGACACAGTCAACGATTTTTTTGAGAATAAGATTCTTCCCAGATTTCGTGAGGAGGTAAAAAAGTAACATGGAGCACAATGCCCACAACATCATACAGCTGCAGAAATCCAACTGCAAAAACTGCCATAAATGTATCCGCAGCTGTCCCGTAAAATCCATACGCTTCACAGGCGGCCAGGCACATATTATACAGGATGCCTGCATTTGGTGCGGCCAATGTCTGACAGCCTGTCCCCAGGATGCCAAGGAAATTGCAGATGGCATCGAGGAAGTCAGACTGATTCTCTGCGGCAATCATCCCATTATAGCCAGTGTGGCCCCCTCATTTGCCGCATACTTTGAAGGAATCGGTTTTCCCCGCATGAGAGAAGCACTGCGGCAGCTGGGCTTTACTGATGCGGAGGAAACCGCCATAGGCGCAACTTTCGTGAAAAAGGAATACGAAAAGCAGCTGGCAGACGCGAAGCAGGACCTGATCATTACCTCCTGCTGTCCTTCTGTGAATCTTCTGATTCAAAAATACTACCCCACCCTGCTTCCCTGCCTCTCACCTGTGGTGTCGCCCATGATTGCCCACGGAATCGACATCAAACGCAGGGAACCGGATGCGGCGGTTATCTTTATCGGCCCCTGCCCCGCCAAGAAAGAGGAAGCTCAGGGCACAGCCATCAGCGCTGTCCTCACCTTCGAAGAGCTGGCACGTATGTTTGCGGAAAAGAACATCCGTCTGAAACAGCACGGCGATATCAGCCACAGACGAAATCCCAACAGCCGCGCCCGCCTGTTTCCCACTGCGGGGGGTATTTTAAAAACCATGGATATTCCATCGGACACGGGGTATACCTGTATGGTTGTGGACGGCATTCACAACTGCGCGTCCGCGCTGGACGATATCCGAAAAGGGAATATCACCCACTGTTTCATCGAAATGTCAGCCTGTACCGGCAGCTGCATCGGCGGCCCGGTAATGGAAAAGTACAGGCACTCTCCTGTCCGGCACTTCCAGTCTGTGGTAAACTTTGCCGGACCGAAAGATTTTAAAACAGAACCTATGGAAGAGAAGCTGCTGGCAAAAACGTATTCCCCACTGCCCTACAGCCGGAAAACCCCTTCCAGAAAAGAGATTGAGGACGTTCTGTTAAAAACGGGAAAGCAAAAGCCGGAAGACGAACTAAACTGCGGTTCCTGCGGTTACGACACCTGCCGGGAAAAAGCCGCGGCAGTCTGCCAGGGAAAAGCCGAACTGAACATGTGCCTGCCGTTTTTGATGGCTAATGCCGAACAGCTTACCAGCAATATCCTGGAAAATGTCCCCAACGGCATACTGGTTCTCAATGAAGACTATGAAGTACAGGAAATCAACCCGGCAGCCATGGAAATGCTTCAGGTAGAGAATAAGCAGGATGTTCTTGGAAGCCACGTGATTTACATCATGGACCCGGACGCATTCCAGGATGTTCTGGAGGGAAGAAGGGAAGTCCGCAATTACAGAGACTATTATCCGGAAATCGACAAATACCTGGAAATGTCAATCATACATAATCCCACCGCCCACACCCTCCTTGCCATCCTTTTGGATGTGACAGAGGCGGAACACAATATGCTCGAGAAGGAAAAGCTGAGCCGCCACACAGCAGAGCTGACAGACCGGGTTGTGATGAAGCAGGCGCGCATCGTACAGGAAATCGCTTCTCTTCTGGGGGAAACTACTGCTGAGACAAAAGTCGCACTGACAAAACTGAAGGAGTCGATTGCTTTTGAAAGAGAATCCAAATAACCTGTATGCCGATATCAGTTACGCAAGCCTGAGCCATGCAGGAGAAGAAATCTGCGGAGACCACGTGGAAATGGTGAAGCCAGATGACAATTCCACAGTAGTGGTACTGGCTGACGGACTAATCTGCAGACGTGCCAAAGGCAATGGGTATAAGG
>CANSYV010000341.1 GCA_947651335.1 uncultured Lachnospiraceae bacterium | reverse complement strand
ATTGCAGACAGAAAACAGTAAGTGAAAGAAGACGGAGGAATTATTATTATGAAAAAAAAGTATTTACTGCTTGTGGGCATCCTGGCAGTCTGCTTTGTAATGGGCGGCTGCAAGAAGAAGTCAGAAGCTGATAAAGTCACTGCTGAGAAAGAACCGACTATTATAACGAAAGATGACAGTGTGTCCGGCCAGGTTGTGGAAATGGAGCAGGGCAGCAATATAGATAAATCTAAAATTACAAATATAATGGGAACAAAGACTGCCGCGTCTGGTGAGCTGGTAATCACAAATCTTACAGGGCACGAGATCAGTGAATTTTATGCCCGTCTTTCCACGGAAGAAGACTGGGGGGAAGATTATGTGGCAGGAAAATTCACATTAAAGAATAACGATATGGCTCTGTTTTATTATGAAAAGGATGAGCAGGCATCTGCGGGTACGGCTGTACAGTATGATCTGCGGGTAGTGTTCGCGGATGGCGCGGAGTCTGAATGTTATTTTAGAGAACTGACGCTGAGTGATATTGAAGAACTCTCTCTGAATCTTTCAGAGGGCGTCCCCTATGTGAAATATCAAAGCCTGTCCTCGAAACAGCAGGTTTCCACATTGTCAGAGGCCAGAAAACGGATGGGCCTGCCGGAATCCACCAGCGGAAACGAAGCGGAGGGTTCCTCCAGGCAGACATCGCCAGCTGTGGGAAACGGCACAGGCTCCGGCTCCAGCGCAGGCACCGGGAGTGATGATGGAGGGGCTTCACAGCCTTCTGATACCGGAACAGGGGACGTAACCACGGCACCAGATCCAGGCACCAATCCTGGGGATGGCAGCGGAGATATACCGCCGGGAATGGATGGACAGGGAACGGACATGCGTGATACGGCCCAGGGCTACGTAGGACAGGATATGGACAGCCTGATTGGCCAGGTGGGAGATGCCAATGCTTCAGAATATGGCACAGATGAAGAAACGGGTTCTTCCATTGGATATTATTATTATGATGGTTTTACAGTTTCAACGATTGAAGGGGAAGATGGAAGCCAGACTGTTACAGGCGTCTGGTAGAAGAAAGGCATTGGACGATGAAAAAAATATTACTGAAGCTGAGCGGCGAGGCCCTGGCCGGGGATAAGAAAACAGGTCTGGATGAGGGCACAGTCATGGAAGTAGCCAGGCAGGTAAAAGCAATCGCACAAGATGGTATTCAGGTAAGTATCGTAATCGGCGGCGGCAATTTCTGGCGGGGAAGATCCAGCAAAGCCATAGACCGGTGTAAAGCGGACCAGATCGGCATGATGGCTACTGTGATGAACTGTATCTATGTATCAGAGATTTTCCGCCACACCGGACTGGAGACAGAAGTATTCACCCCATTTGTCTGCGGTGCGTTTACCCGTTTGTTTTCAAAAGACGAGGCGGACAAGTGTCTGTCACAGGGCAAAGTAGTGTTTTTTGCCGGAGGTACAGGACATCCCTATTTTTCTACCGATACAACAGCAGTGCTGCGGGCGGTGGAGATGGAGGCAGATATGATTCTGCTGGCGAAAGCAGTAGATGGAGTCTATGACAGCGATCCGAAAGACAATCCAGAGGCAGAAAAGTATGATGAAATCCACATACAGGATGTGATAGACAAACAGCTGGCAGTAATGGATCTTACTGCTTCCATCATGTGTATGGAGAATAAAATGCCAATGCTGGTATTTGGGCTGAACGGGAAAGACAGCATCATTGAGACAGTGAGCGGCAGATTCTGCGGTACAAAGGTTCTTGTGTAAAAAAGTGTGACGGAAAGTCCAGATTATGGAGGTGTTCCGGGAACACTTAAAAATTAAGGGAGAAAAACAAATGGATGAAAGACTTCAAAAGTATGATGAGAAAATGACAAAGACGATGGGCAATTTGGAATCTGAGTATGCAACCATCCGGGCAGGGAGGGCAAATCCCAGAGTTCTGGACCGGCTGTCCGTAGATTATTATGGAGCTCCTACGCCCATACAGCAGGTGGCAAATGTAAGTGTCCCGGAGGCACGGATGATTCAGATTCAGCCTTGGGAACCCGATATGGTCAAGAAAATTGAGAAAGCAATCCTTACATCTGATCTTGGGATTAATCCCACCAATGATGGACGGGTGATCCGTCTGGTTTTTCCTGAGTTGACGGAAGAACGAAGGAAAGAATTGGTGAAAGATGTGAAGAAGCGGGGAGAAGCCGCCAAGGTGGCGCTTCGGAATATCCGCAGAGATGCCAATGATACGCTGAAGAAACTGGCTAAAGAAGATGTTTCTGAGGATGAAATCAAGGAGCTGGAAGATCAGGTGCAGAAGATGACGGATCAGTATGTGAAAAAAGTGGATGCTGCCGTTGAGGAAAAATCAAAAGAGATTATGAAGGTATAATTTTTTTGAATCTGAACCAAATAACAGGGGGCTCATTTGAGACCCCCTTTCTTGCATGGAGCACTCTTGGAAACTCCCCAAATCTGGTCCGAGAGCGCTTATGGGGAAAAGGAGAATTGTATGGAGGTACCCAATCATATTGCCATTATTCTTGACGGCAACGGCAGATGGGCAAAGCGCAGAGGAATGCCCAGAGGATATGGCCATGTGAAAGGCTGTGAAAACCTGGAAAAGATTTGTGAGTATGCCAGCGAACTGGGGGTAAAATATCTCACTGTATATGCTTTTTCTACAGAAAACTGGAAGCGGTCCAGAAGTGAAGTAGAAGGGTTGATGAAGCTTTTCCGGGATTATTTAAAAAAGTGCATTAAACTATCCAGAAAATGGCAGATGCAGGTGAGGGTGATCGGCGAAATATCCGCATTTGACCAGGATATTCAGGAAAGTGTGTA
>CANSYV010000340.1 GCA_947651335.1 uncultured Lachnospiraceae bacterium | reverse complement strand
TAGAACGTTCTATATGTGATAAAGAATTCCAGAAGCAGTTAATGCTGCAGTACGGCGTATAAAAATGACGTAGATATGATACAGGGTAGAGGAACGTGAAATAATCCTTTACCCTGTTTGTTGTGCAAAAAAACGCCTATCGAAGTGGATGAGAAATGGAAACATTGATTATTACAAAATGGAGGAAGAAACATGTGTAATATAAGATTTAAAAATTTGGAACATGAAAACTTTTATTGCGAGAACCTGCCTCAGACGAGAGCGGACTACGTTCTGCACCCTGCTTCTAAAGAATGATTTCAGCCCGAAAGCAGTTTCTAAACTGATGGGGCACGCAAAAGAGATCATCACTATGGATGTATATGGGGACAACCAGGAGATCATAGCCGATGGCATATGGGAAATTTCGAATTTTATTGAGCAGGTGCTTCCAGGGCAGGAGGAAAGCAGTCAGTTCCAGGAAGAACTGCTGGATGTTGTCATAGATACAGAATCATATCTGGAGCAGGTAAAATGAAAAAAGAACAGATGTTTGTCAAGGATAGACACGGGAACCAAGGTATGCTATACTGAAAATAAAATTTCTGCTGTTTATTCCATATAGTTTTACAGGATGCTGACCAGGCAGAAAACAGCAAACAGGTGACCTGGATTCGTCGTGGGGCCAATCTGGTGCAGACCAGAGAACGTGCCGCGACGAATTCCAGCCTTATAGGCGACTTTTTTGATTATGAGATTCGGAGGTGATTTTTGTGCAGGGTGCACAAAGTATCTTTAAATTACACAGTAATTACCAGCCCACAGGCGACCAGCCCCAGGCCATAGAAGCCCTCGTGAAAGGCTTTCAGGAGGGCAATCAATTCCAGACTTTACTGGGGGTTACAGGTTCCGGGAAAACGTTTACCATGGCCAATGTCATCCAGCAGCTGCAGAAGCCCACATTAGTACTTGCGCACAATAAAACCCTGGCGGCCCAGCTGTACGGGGAGTTCAAGGAGTTTTTCCCTGAGAACGCAGTGGAGTATTTTGTGTCCTATTATGATTATTACCAGCCGGAAGCATATGTGCCGTCCAGTGATACCTATATTGCAAAAGACTCTGCTGTCAATGATGAGATTGATAAACTGCGTCTCTCAGCCACAGCGGCTCTCAGTGAGCGGCGGGATGTGATCATTATATCCAGTGTATCCTGCATTTATGGAATCGGAAGTCCCAACGATTATCAGAATATGATGATTTCCCTGCGTCCGGGGATGGAGAAAGAGCGGGATGATGTGGTCCGCCAGCTGATTGACATTCAGTATTCCCGCAATGAGATGGATTTTCACCGGGGGACATTCCGTGTGAGGGGCGATGTGCTGGAGATTTTCCCGGCAGATTATTCTGAGTCTGCGGTGAGAGTGGAATTTTTCGGGGATGAGATCGAGAGAATTACCGAGGTGGATACACTGACGGGTGAATGTAAAAGAGATCTGAATCATATTGCTATTTTCCCGGCATCTCATTATGTGGTTCCCATGGAGCAGATTCTGCGGGCAGCAGAAGATATTGAAGAAGAATTGAAGATTCAGGTGGAGTATTTCAGAGGAGAGGACAAGTTAATCGAGGCCCAGAGGATTGCGGAGAGGACAAATTTTGATGTGGAGATGATGAAGGAGACGGGCTTTTGTTCCGGCATTGAGAATTATTCCCGGCATTTATCCGGTCTGGCACCAGGGCAGCCTCCATACACGCTGATGGATTATTTCTCCGATGACTTTCTTCTTATTATTGATGAATCTCATAAGACAGTGCCTCAGGTGCGGGGCATGTATGCGGGAGACCAGTCCAGAAAGCAGACACTGGTGGATTACGGCTTTCGTCTGCCGTCGGCCAAGGATAATCGCCCCCTGAATTTTGAAGAATTTGAGAGTAAAATTGATCAGGCTTTGTTTGTGTCAGCCACCCCGGGGGATTATGAGGCGGAACATGAGCTGATGCGTGCGGAGCAGATTATCCGTCCCACAGGCCTTTTGGACCCCAGGGTGGAAGTTCGTCCTGTGGAAGGACAGATTGACGATTTAATTGGAGAAGTTAATAAAGAGACAGAAAAGGGGAATAAGGTGTTAATCACCACTCTCACCAAAAGGATGGCCGAGGATCTGACCGACTATATGAAAGATGTGGGAATCCGTGTAAAATATCTGCATTCGGATATTGATACCCTGGAGCGCACAGAGATTATCCGTGATATGAGGCTGAATGTATTTGATGTGCTGGTTGGGATTAATCTGTTGAGGGAAGGGCTGGATATACCGGAGATCACCCTGGTTGCCATTTTAGACGCGGATAAAGAAGGATTCCTGCGTTCTGAGACATCTCTGATTCAGACAATCGGACGGGCAGCACGGAATGCACAAGGACATGTAATTATGTATGCGGATATTATCACAGACTCTATGCGTATGGCCATAGAGGAGACAAAGCGCAGAAGAACCCTTCAGGAAGCCTACAATAAAGAACATGGCATTACCCCGAAAACCATTCAGAAGGCTGTCCGGGATCTGATCAGCGTATCAAAATCTGTGGCGGAGACAGAAGACGCGCTGATGAAGGACCCAGAATCCATGAGTGAGAAAGAACTGAAAAAGTTGATTGCTAAAGTGGAAAAACAGATGAAAACAGCAGCAGCGGAGCTGAATTTTGAGGCGGCCGCTGAGTTGAGGGATAAGATGGTAGAATTAAAGAAGAATTTGGAAGAATTAAATGGTTAAAGTGATATATTGAAGCAGGACAAAAGAAAGCTTCCTAGTATAACAAATATTAAGTTTTGGATAGTTTGACGCAGAATATTTTTCTGAGAGTGCTGCTTCA
>CANSYV010000339.1 GCA_947651335.1 uncultured Lachnospiraceae bacterium | reverse complement strand
GAGCTTCTGAATGGGGCTGCACTGCTTTTTGTCTTTTATAAAACAATTTTTGCTTGCAATAACTTGCATTTGCTATCATAAGCGAGTATACTAAAGGAAAAGGAGTGTGATTTACATGGCAAATACATCAGCAATATATGCACGCATTGACACAGGGCTAAAGGAAAATGCAGAAAGTATTCTTGCGCAGCTTGGGATTTCTCCATCGAGTGCGATTCAGATGCTTTACAGCCAGATTGTACTCACAAGAGGCTTGCCGTTCGATCTACACCTTCCATCCCCATCTTTAATACCTACGGCAGTGGGCGGTATGAGTCGTGGGGAGCTGGATGCGGAACTTATGAAAGGGGTTGAATCTTTAAAATCCGGCAGAATCTGCACGGTGGATGAAGTTGATGCAGAACTTGCAAAGGAGTTTGGGATATGAGTGATGTCTATTCCATCAGATATTCTCCAAAAGCCATAGAGGATTTAAAAGAAATTTATTCCTACATTGCTTTCAATCTTATGGTTTCAGAGACTGCTGAAAATCAGGTGAATCGTATCCGGCAAAGGATACGTTTACTGGATTTCATGCCATTGCGGTATCCTATCGTAGACTGGGAACCGTGGAGAAGTAAAGGAATGCATAAAGTGTCTGTGGATAATTTTCTTGTTTTTTATACTGTGGATACTGACAACACCACTGTCACAATCATCCGCATTGTTTATGCCGGCCGTGATATTGAAAATATTGCGGATTTTAAAATTGAGCAGCAATAAAACCAGGAACGCCTGTAGTTGAGATTTTAAATCCCTCTGTATTATTAGGAAGTGAGAAAAAGACGGCAGACAGCATGAGCCTTGAAGATCTGGATGACTGGAACCTGCAGAATTTACCAATCCTGCAGGTTCCAGTCTGTTTTTGCGTCTGGGTCAGTAGAGCTGCGGACTACCAGACTGCCGTTGAGGCACAGATGGATGTGGGAAGCCTCCGGGTCGTTCAGGCGCCGCAGGAAGAGTTCGAATGCGGTTTTTCCCATATCTTCTTTGGGCACATGGATGGTGGTAAGCGAGGGCTGCACCAGAGAGGCTGGGAAGTTGTCGTTATAACCAGTGACGGCAATATCGCCCGGGATTTCCAGCCCGGCGTCCAAAATAGCGCGCATGGCGCCGATGGCCATCTGGTCATTGCCCGCGGCTGCGGCGTCGATGGAGAGCCCGCGTTTCAAAAGCTCTTTCATGCACTGATAACCGCTGGCAGGGGTATAGTCCCCTTCGATGATCAGCTGGGGATTGATGGGCATCTGATGGACGGCCAGCGCAGTGAGATATCCGTCTCTCCTGGACTTTCCCATGGAAAAGGAGGACGGGGCAGCGATGTAGGCTATGGTTTTGCGGCCCAGTGAAATCAAATGTTCTGTGGCCGTTTTCAGTCCATTCATATCATCCACGATAACTGCGTCCAGGTTAGAGGAGATGGCGGATTCCAGACAGATTAAAGGAATGGGAGTGCCGTTGGTGTTCAATGTGGACAGGTATTCGATGTATTTTCCGGCGCTGCTGTCAGATGTATCAAAACAGGAGGAAAGCAGGATTCCGTCGATCCACTGGGATTTCAAAGTCTGTATATATTTTTTTTCTTTTTCCAGGCTGCCGCTGGTGCCGAACACATTAATGGAATAGCCTTCCCGGTTGGCGGCGTCCTGAATGCTTTTCAGAAGCGGCGGGAAGAATACGCTTGTGATAGAGGGCACGATGACTGCAATGGTGTTGGTCTTTCCGCTTTTCAGCCCCCTTGCCACCAGATTCACTTCATAATTCAATTCATCTACCGCCTGCATGACCCGCTCCTGCAGGCCGGCGCTCACCATTTTAGAACCGTTAAGTACATTGGAAACGGTGGAAATCGACACATTGGCAAGCTTTGCCACATCTTTGATTCCCACGGGTTTCGTCTTTTTGGCCATGATTAGTCAAATAACTCCTTTACTGATGATAGCCAGTTGACAGAGGCCTCCTCTTTTGTGGGCAGAGGCAGGCATTCCGCACTGATAACACCATTATAACCTGTGGATAATAAAGTTTCAAGAATCATATGAAAATCAAGGTGTCCCATGCCGGGATACCACCGGTTGGAGTCTGCAAAATGCACATAGGCAATGTCTGCGCAGTTGTCCAGAATTGACTGGCGGATATCCCGTTCTTCTATGTTCATATGGAACGTATCAATCATCATTTTGATGTTCTGCAAATTGTTTTTTCTGAGAAAATCTGCAATTTCATAGGTATTACAGAGATAATTGTTTTCATATCGGTTGATGGGTTCAAAGACCATGGTGACGCGGTGTGCCATGGCATATTGATCCAGTTCTTTCATAGATTCCCCCAGAAGACGCAATACAGACGGACGGCTGGCCAAATCGGGAATGTTTCCCCGTATACAGCCCAGGATTACCAGACAGTGAAACTGCCGGGCTGCATCAATGAATTCTTTCAGCTGCCGGATGGCTTCTGCCCGGACGGCGGCGTCAGGGGCTGTGAGAGAGAGCCCGGTATTCACATACAGCCGGCCGGTGCCCAGGGCGCTGATTCTCATCTGCTGTTTTTCCAGTGCGCTTACAAGTTCAGGGGACTTTAATTCATCCGACGAGGAGGCGTGAATTTCCACACAGTCATATCCCAGCCGTTTCGCATAAGTGACTCCGTCGGAGAATGAGCCCTCGAATAAGAATGGAGCATCTCCGATAATTTTATTGATTACAGTAAGTGAAGTTAATAGTTTTGTCATATTTACCTCCATATGGCATTTCCCTATCTGTTCTGCCCTGACATAACGATCAGGTTTTTTGGATAAGGATTTGCGGGAATCTGTTCTAATTTTTAGAAACGTTTTTCTTAA
>CANSYV010000338.1 GCA_947651335.1 uncultured Lachnospiraceae bacterium | reverse complement strand
AACACCATATCGATGGAATCGATTAAAAATGCGCTCTAAAATCGGTATATCACCAGAATTAAGGTATACTCATCTTCCACTTCGATACGGGAACGTTCTTCCTCATCCAGCGGCGCCCGCAGGTCGTCCACTTCTATATGATATTTCTCCGCAATCTGGAAAATTTCTGTAGCTGTGGGATTGGTCATCGCCACCCAGCATCCGTCTACTGGTTCGTCGATTTGGCGGATCACTCCGTCTACTGTGCGGAAACATCTGATCATAATTATCCCTCCTCCCGTTGGTTTTTATTATGGGCTTACGCCAATGTTACCATTATAAGTTCAAAACCCCAATTTTGTCAATTCATCCCATACGCCTTTACAAATTTTTTTCGTTCCACTATAATGAAGAGGCTGAATACAGTCACAAAAAGTCTATTTTTAAACAAAGAAAGGAATTCTCAAACAATGAGCGGTTCAACTTTTGGAAATATATTCTGCGTTACCACCTGGGGGGAATCCCACGGTCCGGGGCTGGGCGTTGTGGTGGACGGCTGTCCCGCAGGGCTTTCGCTGTCAGAAGCTGATATACAATTATTTCTGGACAGACGCAGACCGGGGCAGAGCCGGTTTACCACAGCAAGGAAAGAGCCGGACCAGGTGGAGATCCTCTCAGGCGTCTTCGAGGGCAGAACCACCGGAACTCCCATCTCTCTGCTGGTGCGCAATCAGGATGCCCGCTCCCGGGACTATGGGAATCTGGCGCAGGTCTACCGTCCGGGACATGCTGATTACTCTTTTGACGCCAAATATGGCTTTCGGGATTACCGGGGCGGAGGCCGTTCTTCCGGGCGGGAGACCCTGGGACGTGTGGCTGCGGGAGCCATTGCGGCCAAAATCCTCAATCACCTTGGTATCCATCTGTGTGCCTGCATCCGCTCCATCGGACCGATAGAGATTCAGACATTTGACGAAAAACAGATAGGACAGAACCCTCTTTGCATGCCAGATGCAGAAGCCGCAGAAAAAGCACAGGATTACCTGGATGGGTGCAGACAAAGACAGGATTCCGCGGGGAGCGTGGTGGAGTGTATGATCCGAAACTGTCCCCCTGGAATCGGTGATCCCGTTTTTGAAAAACTGGATGCCAATCTGGCAAAAGCCATCATGTCCATTGGGGCTGTGAAAGCTGTAGAAATCGGGGATGGCACGAAAGCGGCCTGTTCCTGCGGCAGCCAGAACAATGACGGCTTCTCTTATGGCGAGGATGGACGACTGGCCAAAACCTCCAACCATGCCGGAGGAATTCTGGGGGGAATCAGTGACGGAAGCCCTATCCTGCTTCGGGCATACATAAAGCCCACCCCCTCCATCAGCCAGCCCCAGGCCTCTGCAGGGAAGAATGGGGAAAATATCACTCTGGAAATCAAAGGACGCCACGACCCTGTCATCGGCCCCCGGGCGGTTGTGGTGGTGGAATCCATGGCCGCCATTGTACTGGTGGACGCACTGCTGGCCGGCATGGGCGCCCGGATGGAATATCTGGAAAAAATCTGGAAAAATCAATAACCCCAGACGAGCCCAGACAGAAAAATCTCCTTGAATTTTGGACGATTCAAGGAGATTTTTTATTAAGACACGTATGAAAATGGTGTACTAGTACACTGTTTCGTAGATACGCGGATACTAAGTGCCTGATATTTGTGTCAGTGCAAGGCGGCTGAATGAGGCGATGCGGTGGCATCGTCGATTGAAGCCAACGCGGTAATGGCGCAAATAGCGGGTGCTTAGTGTTTGAGTATCTATGAAATGGTGTACTTAGCCCTCAATTTTGGAAAACATAATACAGTTGGGAGTTTCCACTTTCAGAGGGCGGCCTTTTTGTATTAACAGACTGTTTTCATAGTCAATGGCAAACGTGGTGATAGAATTGCTCTCATGATTCACCACTGCCAGATGCCTGCAGTCCGGGAAAATCGCCAGATCTTTCGGATATTCCCCGCTGATGGGCAGGGCGAATTTCTTTGTGAGAAACCCGGTCTGCGCGTCAATTTCGTACATGGCCACTGTATTGTCCCCTGCCGTGGAACAGAACAGATGCTTTCCGTCCGGTGCCAGGGCCAGGCCGGAGGCAGCATCATGCATCTCGTCCAGTTCATCGGAAAGGGTGGATACACTCTGCACAAGTTCAAACTGTGGATTTTTCCCTGTTCCATCATAGCTGTAGACACCGATCTCATTGCTCAGTTCAAACAACAGGTACGCGAACCTGCCGTCAGCGCTGAACCGGATAATCCTGGGTCCGGATTCCCGTTTGCACCGGAGAATATCCACCAGGCGCAGCTTATTGGTCCGCCTGTCAATGCTGTAAATCTTCACCTGGTCAATTCCGTTATCCACTGCGCACAGATATTTATTGTCCGGTGTGGGACGTACACAGTTTACATGGGGACGGAAATTGCGCTCTGCCACACTTCCCAGCCCTTTGTGGAATACGCCGTCCATCAGCCCTCCCAGACTTCCATCCTTCCGTGTGTGTACAACTGTCACTTTGCCGTCGTGGTAGCCCGCAACATACAGATATTTTCCCTCCTGGTCCAGGGACAAAAAGCATCCCCGCATCCCTTCGATATTCACACTGTTGATCCGCTCCAGATTTCCCATAGAATCCACGGCAAACACGGCCACACCCTCGTCTTCAATGGAATATAAATATTTGCCGTTTTTGGATTTTGCCACATAAGAGGAATTGCGCACGGCAACTTCACACCGTTCAGACAGTGTGCCTTCCTCTACATCCACATCATAGATATGAAGCCCTTTACTTTTTCCATGTACATATGTCCCCACATATGCCACATATTTTTCATTACTCATGGGCTGTATCCCCCTTCCTCACGAATTTTC
>CANSYV010000337.1 GCA_947651335.1 uncultured Lachnospiraceae bacterium | reverse complement strand
TATTACGACGGAAGCTTCCGTATCCGCCAATTATAATAAATAAAGAATAAAATACTGCTGAGGAGCCAGGTTGCCGGATAGCTGACTAAAATTGTGGTGAGTACCGGCCATATGGGCATGGCGATCATAATCCAGACACTTCGCAGGATGCATATACTGCACAGGATAATGATGGTGGGGATGACCACATCGCCGATTCCCCTCAGAGCTCCGGAGGAGATTTCCACAATCACATAAACCAGGTAAAAAGGCGCAATCATCTGCAGCATCTGAGAACCGATTTTCACCACGTCTGCATCAGTGGTAAAAATACCGAACAGGGGAGTGCGCAGGAAAAACAAAAAGGCAATGAGGCCCACAGCAATGACAGATTCCATCCCCATGCAGACCCAGACGCTTTTCTTCAGGCGTTTATATTTTCCGGCACCATAATTCTGTCCCACAAATGTGGTGATGGCAATACCGAAGGCGCCGCTGATCATCCAGTAGATGGCGTCCAGTTTTCCATAGGCGGCCCATGCGGCCATGGTATCCGTGCCGAACCGGTTCAGGGCGGCCTGGATAATGATGTTGGAAATGTTGTACATAGTGGTCTGGATGCCTGCGGGAATGCCGATATAGAGCTGGGATTTCAGCATTCTTCTGGAAAGATGGATTCTGCCCAGTTCCAAATGGAGTCCGCCCTTTTCCTTCATCAAAGTCCGGGTCACCAGTCCGGCGCTGACAGCCTGGGCGGCCACTGTGGCAATGGAAACACCGGCGATGCCCAGGTCAAATGCCAGCACCAGAACCACATCCAGCACAATGTTAATCAGACAGCAGACGGCCAGATAATACAAGGGACGGCGGGAATCCCCGGAAGCCCGCAGAATACTGGAGCCTGTATTAAAGATAAAGGAAAACAAAATACCGCCGTAATAAATGCGCAGGTAAATAAGCGAACCTGTCATCAATTCTTCCGGGGTATTCATCCATCGCAGCAGGGCAGGAGCACTGATGATTCCAGCCAATGTGATGACCAGGCTGGCGGCTATGGAAAACGCGTAAGCAGTATGTACACTTTCCTTGACACTTTTTTCATTTTTTGCCCCCCAGAACTGGGAGAGAACCACAGCTGCGCCGGAGGAAAGCCCGGTGAAAAATCCGATGACCAGATTGGACAGCTGTCCGGCAGAGCCTCCAACACTGGCCAGGGCTTCTTTCCCCACAAAGCGCCCTACAATGATGGTATCTACAGTATTATACAGCTGTTGAAAAAAAGTTCCCAATACAATGGGAAAAAAGAAAATTAACAGCTGTTTCCAGATAATTCCCTCAGTAATGCGGTCTGAGGAGGAATCTATTTTACTTTTACCAGGGGTATGCATAGTATCTAACCTCCTTTAACAAAAATAATTTTGCTGGGCCGCCGCACCAGTATTTATGGTATAATTGGGTAATCATATCACAATCAGATGGAAAAAACAACTATGAGGTGAAATTTATGGATCAAAAAGATATCCTGATCAGCCAGGGAACCAATTACAAGAATATGACCCGCAGGCTTTTGGAAGCGTCAGACCTAATCAGCCTTATACCGGATAAAAACTGTACTGTAGGAATCAAGCCCAATCTGGTATCTCCCACAGAGGCTTCCTATGGGGCCACCACCCATACAGAAGTGATAGCGGGAATTATTGAATATCTTCAGATGTATGGTATCAGCCGCATCGTCCTGGCGGAGAGCTCCTGGGTGGGGGCAAAAACGTCAGAATCCATCCAGGTCTGCGGTTACGACAAACTCTGCCAGTTCTACCAGGTGGAATTTATCGACACCCAGAAAGATTCCTGGAAGAAAAAAGACTGTAAAGGCATGGAACTGGCAGTGTGCTCCTGTGTGGAGCAGATTGATTTTCTCATCAATGTGCCGGTATGGAAAGGCCACTGCCAGACGAAAATCACCTGTGCCCTGAAAAACCTGAAAGGGCTGATTCCCAATAAAGAAAAGAGGCGTTTTCACCAGCTGGGGCTGCACCGGCCCATTGCCCATCTGGCGGCGGGAATCCCCCAGGATTTTATTGTGATTGACCATATCTGCGGGGATCTGGACTTTGAGGACGGGGGCAATCCGGTGGTGTGCAACCAGATTCTTACAGCCAGGGACCCGGTTCTGGCGGACGCGTGGGTGTGTCATCAGATGGGTTATCGAAAAGAGGACGTGCCCTATATCGGCATGGCGGAAAAACTGGGGGCAGGCTGCGGCGACTGGAAACAGGCCCGGGTGAGAAAATGGCAGGAAGGGGAGCTTTCCTCGTACGGTGTTCAGGAGCCGTCTCTTTTGGGACCCAGAAAAGTAGTGGAAGTGCAGGATGCAGTGGAGGAAGTGGATTCCTGCAGTGCATGTTATGGGTATCTCATTCCGGTTTTGAACCGGCTGCGGGAAGAAGGGCTGCTGGAGAAACTGGATGATAAAATCTGTATCGGGCAGGGGTATCAGGGACAGTCCGGCGGTCTGGGAATCGGAAACTGCACCAGTAAGTTTGAGAAGCATCTTCCGGGATGCCCGCCCATGCCGGATGAAATCTATGAATTTCTAAAGGAGTACTTAAATGTATGAGAAGTTCTTGAACCAGATTACAGATTTTATCTTTGTGGAAACACAGGTAAAACCTGCGGATATGATTTTTGTGCCGGGAAATGGATATCCCCAGATGGCAGAACAGGCAGCCGGGCTGTGGAGAGACGGTCTGGCCCCCTGGGTACTGCCCAGCGGCAGGTACAGCATTTTAAGCGGCAAATTTTCCGGGGTATTGAGTAAGAAAGAGCGTTATGAGAAAACGTATGAAACAGAGTGGGAATTTTTGAAAGATGTTCTGATGAAAAACGGGGTGAAAGAGTCCTGTATACTGAGAGAGGAACAGGCTTCCT
>CANSYV010000336.1 GCA_947651335.1 uncultured Lachnospiraceae bacterium | reverse complement strand
GGATGTCCAGCAGGAAGACGGCATCGGCATTGGTCTGTACCTTGCCAGAGAAATTCTCGAGAGAGAAAACGGATACATCAAAGTCCACTCCCGCAAAGGAGAGGGAACCTGCTTCAGCCTGTATCTTCCCGCCGGTGCAGATGAGTCTATTTTATAATATATGCCTCCACAATCTGTCCGATATACATGGTATGGGGATCTCGGTTTGCCATGGGATTGGTTCCGTCAACATCCTGTGGATACATAGAGGCCCGGATGTCCTTTGGCAATGCGGATAACTCCTGTCTCTGTGCATACAATATTTTACACTCCAGTGTAAGGGGATATTCCCGCACACCAGGAGTGTGAAGCGCTTCCGGTTCTTCCAGCGTCATCCCCGTCTCCTTCACTTTATCCACATTGCGGCCGGACTGGGACCCGCACACTTTGGCAATCTTCGGCACCGGCTTATCCAGCGGAATGCTCACAGTGAATTCCCCTGTCCTGTCAAGCTGCGACTTGGTATAACGGTTTTCCCGTACATACACCACAAACGTGGGAACCCCCCACGTGGTGCCCAGATTCCCCCAGCCAATCACCATAGAATTAAATTTCTCCCCTTGGGTATTTAAGAGAATCCCCTTGGGGAGCGCCTTTGTGATGGTCTGTGCGTAATCCGCAATCTCAATCTTTTCTTTCATTGTCATATACCTCCTTATATTCAAATGATTTTCACGCAATTGCAAAACTGACATTTCACGGCCAGAGTTTCTCGTCACGTCTGAAACTGTCCCGCCAGCCATTTTCCCCAAGGGGAAAGGTCAGAACGTTTCCAGCCCCCAGTTTTTTTACAGGAAGGCTTTAAAAGCGCAGAGCTTTCATTCTTATTAGAAAGATTCCATCCCACATAACTGATTTTATGCCGCTTTAAGAACTTTAACCACTGATTCCCCTCTTTTTTATTCAGCGCTCCATTACCGGATGCATCGGAAATGCCGAATTCCGATACAAACAAAGGAAGTCCTTTCTCCAAAGCACTTTCCGCCTTCTTTCTCAGATCTGCTCCATGGGTCCCGGCATAAAAATGCAGGGTGTACATGATATTCTTATACCCTTTCAGCGGACTGGCCGCAGCAGCATCCACATCCTGGGACCAATTGGGAGTTCCGATAAGAATGATCCCGTTTTTGTCTTTGGAACGGATTGCCTTTACCACTTTCTTGGCATAGGTTTTAATCGTGCTCCAGGAAGTCCCTCCGTTGGGTTCGTTACAGATTTCGTATATCACGTTGGTGTGGTTCTTATACCTGGAAGCCATTTTCTTGAAAAATCTCACTGCCTGTTTTTCGTAAATTCTGGGGTTCCCGTCACTTAATATGTGCCAGTCAATGATCACATAAAGCCCTGCCTTTTTTGCATACTGCACCCCCTGGTCAATCCGCCTCTCCAGCGCCTTTCGGTTTTTGGCATCTCCGGTACAATAGCCGTTATATTCGCCGGTGTAAAGGGCCAGGCGCACCACGTTAGCGTTCCAGTCTTTTTTGATACCGTGAAAAGCCTTTTGATTCACATATTCCGGAAACCAGGACAGCCCATGGGTGCTCACACCTTTCAGCTGGACCTTCTTTCCTTTCCCGTTAACCAGCTGAGTTCCTTTTACCTTCAGCGCAGGAATCTTCGCCGCATGAACCGATGTGCTCCCCCAAAAGAGCGCCCCTGCTGTCAGAAACAACAGACAGCTGAGATATAGATATTTTCTGCAATATTTTCTCACTGAGTCTCCACCGCCTTTTTCCTACAGAATCCTTATCCTTCTATTTCGTCTTTACCCTTTTATTTCGTCCAACTCCTCCATATTCATACCCATGCTGGTCAACAATGCTTTTAAATCCCTGTATCTTTTCCGCATTGATTGATATGTTACCGATTCCTTGTCTTCCAGAGACAGCATCCAATCCTGAATTCTGGAGAATTCTTCAAGTGATATTTTCATGATTTCTTCTTTACTCATTTTCTCTAACACCTCCATCTCTCCACCGCCTTTTCTTATCTATTACCTCTATTATAGCGGTAAACAAAAAAAGTGTAAAGCCTTAGGAACTGTTCATAAATAACTTTTAAATAGTGCGCAGGATTTAAAAGTTATTTATGGACAGTTCCTTATGTACTCCTGTCTGCCATCCGATAATTACTATAAATTGTGTTATAAAGAAGTATAATTGTACAGTTTCATTCAGGAGGTGATCTTTTGAACCCTTTCATATCCATAAACCAGCAGACATTTTATTACCAGGTTCAGGTTCCGGCAGGCACTCTCAGCCCAGATACCCCCTCTGCCATTACTGACGAGACGGCACTGTCTGAAAACGAGAACCCCAAAAACGGCCAGAACAGCCAGAAAATCCCGGGGCGGCGCAGCTTCGATACCTACGAATGCCAGACCTGTAAAAACAGAAAATATCAGGACGGTTCCAATGACCCCGGAGTTTCTTTCAAAACGCCCACACATATCAGCCCGGAGAATGCAGCTTATGCCATACGATCCCACGAAATGGAGCACGTATCCCATGCACAGGCCAAAGCGCAGCGGGAAGATGAAAAAATCCTCTCCCAGTCTGTCACCTACCACACTGCAGTCTGCCCGGAGTGCGGCAGAACCTATCTGTCTGGAGGGACAACCCGGACAGTATTTCAGAAATCTCAGGATTTTTACAAGGAAGCGCCTGAACAAAAAGGTGCTTTTCTGGATATGACCGCTTAGGAGTTTAAAATGGTAAAAATCGTTTTCAGCGATGTAGATGGCACTTTGTTAAATTCAAAACACCAAATCACGCCATTGACAAAACAGGCCATAAAAAAATTGAAAAGTAGCAGCATCCCTTTCGTCATTATCTCCGCAAGAAGTCCCTGCGGCATTTATCCGATCCTGG
>CANSYV010000335.1 GCA_947651335.1 uncultured Lachnospiraceae bacterium | reverse complement strand
TAACATCTTCTAATGAAAAAATATCTACTGCTCTTAATAGTACTGCAAAAATATCATAATAGCATCGAATCTCACAGTATGTCTGAGGATTAACAAGTAAAAACCACAGAGAATACTGCCTCACCATAAGGAGTTTCTCTGTGGTTTTGTATTGTTGTATTATTTTATTATCTTATATATGCAAATGGCAGATTCCCATAAGATACATTAAAGAGATACAGTCCATTGGCATAGGAAATCTCCGGGTCGAACACCATTCCTCCGTATTCACACCAGGAGTGGGGTGTATACCCTCCGCTGGCAGAGGCGCATTGTCCGGAAATGCAGATCATGCCCTCATATCCCACTGCTTTCGCCAGATAACAGAAGGCTGCCGCAAAATCATAACAGTTTCCCATTCTTGTGGTGAGCATCTTATAAGCGTGGTATGGCTCCCATCCTCTGGCCGGCCACAGCGGACCTCCGGCATATCTGCAGTTGCGCACCACATAGTTAAAGCATGTCTGAAGTTTTGCCCCGCTGCTCATAGCCGCTGTTACGCCCACGCCGTTTAAGATGTTCGAACCTCTTGTTCCCTGGGCAGTCACGAAATAGTAGTTACTTCCCTGTTTTGCTATGGTACTGCGGTTCAAAGTCCCGGAACCTGTAAAACAGTAATAGGTACTGCCGATTTTTGTCCAGCCGGATGCCATCCGTCCATTGGCTTTGAAATAATACTGCTTTCCTCCTATTTTTGCCCACTTTTTCGCGTACATTACACCTTTTTTGCTGAAGTAATAGGACTTGCCTTTGATTTTCTGCCAGCCTGTCTTTTTCACTACACAGTGTTTTTTGTTAAAATAATACTGTTTCTTTTTTATTAATTTCCATCCGGTATAAGAAGCTCTCTTACCAGAAGCGCCGTAATAGTATTTTTTCTTATTCACAGTCTTGAAACACTTTTTACAGGGAATTCCTTTTTTATTCAAATAGTACCAGGTGCCGTTGATTTTCCTGGACCCTGTCAGACTGCTGTTATATATTCCGTCTTTTCCAAAATACCACCAGGCCCCGCTGCTTTGGCGAATCCATCTGCTGGTATAGGGGGCAAAGGATTTATCCAGATAATAATAAGAGCCATTGATTTTCTGCCGGCCGATTTTACTCACATCCTGCCGCCCGAATCCGTTGAAATAACACCAGCGGCTGCTGATTTTCATCCAGCAGTTTTTCACTGCCATGCCCAGTGTGGTCTGATCAGGGGCCACACTGGCTGTGGTGGGTGATGCCTTAGACTGAGGGGTGAAATAATACCGGATTCCACCAATCACAGCCGTATCGGTTATCATATTACTCTGGGCATCAAATGCATAGTAACACCCAGGAGTGGTTCCCAGCTGAAGCACCCCGTCGGTAAGTGTATAATAGGTGGTCTGGCCTTCTGTGTTCCTGTTTTTTACCAGGTGATAGGTTTTACTAGCTTCCTTGTATTCCCATAAGGGATTGGTGATGATTTTCCAGCCCTGGGAGCTGGTTTCTTCCACCGCCTGGTATGGCTCCCCTGCGGCATTATCCGTGTCCGCTTTGTCAACACTTCTGTCTTCCGGCTGCATCTGTGCAGCAGGCTGCCAGGATACTCCTGCCGCTTGCGCCGTGATTGGTGCCGTTATGCAGAATCCACATAGTATGGCACCTGTGATCCATCTCTTTTTCATAATGCTGCTTCCTTTTTTTATTCTACGCTTACTATCGTTTCGACTCCATTCTCATCCGCATATACGATTACTGAAAAGCCCGGATAATTATACTGAACATCTTCTCCGGGCCCATTACAGCTGGGCATGCGGTTTTCTCCCTGAGGCTGCCCAATAGCACTGATAAGTTCATTCATGGCTGCACCAATGTAAGACTCGGCAATTGCCTTGGCATCCTCCTGAGGAGCGGAACCCACTGCTGTATCCTGCGGTATATCCTGCTCTGTAATCGCAGCTTCCGCAGCAAGCCTCTGTGCTTCTTCTTCCGCCAGGCGGGCTGCTTCCGCCTCCGCAGCAAGTCTTTCCTCCTCTGCTCTGGCCTGAGCTTCCGCCTGAGCCTGAGCCTGGGCTCTTGCCTGTTCCGCCAAAGCCGCGGCGCTTGGTGTCTCCTGTGCCCCCTCTGTGGTTACCTGAGCTTTCTTTTTATTTTTCTTATTTTTCTTCTTTGTGGTTTTCTTTGCCTGATTTTTTGACACATTATCCCCATCGCTGTCTGTCTCATTTGCCGAAACAGTCTCCTTGGGCGCCTGTGTCTCCGGCGCTTCTGTCACTGTGGCCTTTGCTGCAACGGTATCTTTTGCTTCTTCTTCCTTTTTCCCGCACCCCGCAGCCACACATACCATAAGCGCAGACAGGAATAACACTGTAATCTTCTTTCTCATAACTCTCTACCCCTTTGTAAATGAATTGATATAGCCGGAAGTCACCCATGCTCCGCCTTCTCTGCACAGCACTTCCATAATATAAGTCCCCGGTTCCAGGCTTTCTTTTAAGAGATACATGCCGTAGCCGTAATCCCCGCTCTCCCCGAAATTGCGATTCAACGGAAAAGCCTCATACACAACAGTATCATCCGGGGATACGCACCGGATATAAACTTCCGAATCCACATCCAGATTTGTCCCATCTAATGTTCCGGTTACTTTCACATACTGGTCATCTTCCTCCACTTCCATGGTCTGTGAAGGGTTCTCCTTTTGGCCCCATTCCTGGTAAGCCCTCACAGGAGCCGGCATCCGCGGCGCTTCTTTTGCCAGAATGTTCAGATGGCGCTCTACGATTTCAAAAATCAGCGTGTCAGCCCCTTCCTCTGCCAGTGCGTCCACCGGATAGGGAACTGTTCTGCTGAAATCCAGCTTATCATACATTCATATATATGTGTATAAACATACTAAAAT
>CANSYV010000334.1 GCA_947651335.1 uncultured Lachnospiraceae bacterium | reverse complement strand
CGGCGGATTACACTCCGGGTCCACTGCTACAGCATCAGAAAAGCCCAGGGAAGGGATTGATTTCTTTCCCCTGAGTGTAGAATACGAGGAAAAAATGTACGCTGTGGGGAAGATCCCCGGCGGATTTAATAAAAGGGAAGGAAAGGCCAGTGAGCATTCCGTGCTCACATCCAGGGTGATTGACCGCCCTATGCGGCCGCTGTTTCCCAAGGATTACAGAAATGACGTGACTTTGAATAACCTGGTGATGTCTGTGGACCCGGAGTGTAATCCGGAGATTCCGGCTATGCTGGGGTCAGCGCTGTCTGTGTGCATTTCGGATATACCTTTTGACGGTCCGTGCGCGGCTACCCAGGTGGGGCTCATTGACGGAGAGTTTGTGATCAACCCTTCTCTGCCCCAGAAAGATATTTCGGATTTACAGCTCACTGTGGCGTCTACCAGGGAGAAAGTCATTATGATCGAAGCCGGCGCCAACGAAGTGCCGGAAGAACGGATGATCGAGGCTATTTACAAAGCCCATGAGGTAAATCAGGAGATTATCGCGTTCTTTGATAAGATTATCGCGGAAACCGGGAAACCCAAACACGAGTATGAGAGTTATGCTGTGCCCCAGGAAGTATCGGCGGCACTGGAGGAACTGATTCCTTCCCATGAGATGGAACAGGCGGTTTTCACAGATGAGAAACAGGTGCGTGAGGCAAATATCCGTGCCATCAGAGACCGGGTGGAAGAAGCCTGGGCGGAGAACGAGGAATGGCTTTCCTATATTGGAGATGCCCTTTACCAATACCAGAAGAAGACAGTGCGCAAGATGATTCTCAAAGACCACAAGCGCCCTGATGGCAGGGAGATTACCCAGATTCGTCCTCTGGCGGCTGAGATTGACATTGTGCCAAGAGTCCACGGCTCCGGCATGTTCACCAGGGGACAGACACAAATCTGTACCATCACCACACTGGCGCCTCTGGCAGATGCCCAGAGAATTGACGGTCTGGACGAGATGGAGACTTCCAAGCGCTATATGCACCACTACAATTTCCCATCTTATTCAGTGGGAGAGACCCGTCCGTCAAGGGGACCGGGACGCCGGGAGATCGGCCACGGCGCGCTGGCTGAGAAAGCTCTGCTTCCGGTGCTTCCGTCAGAGGAAGAATTCCCGTATGCCATCCGGACTGTGTCAGAGACCTTTGAGTCAAACGGTTCCACATCCCAGGCCAGCATCTGCGGCTCCACACTGTCTTTGATGGCAGCAGGGGTGCCCATTAAGAAGCCGGTAGCCGGGATTTCCACTGGACTGGTGACAGGGGATACAGACGATGATTATGTGGTTTTGACAGATATTCAGGGGCTGGAGGATTTCTTCGGGGATATGGACTTTAAGGTGGCAGGAACCCATGACGGGATCACGGCCATTCAGATGGATATTAAGATCCATGGCCTGACCAGAGATATTGTGGAGGAGGCAATCCACAGGACAAAGGAGGCCAGGGAGTATATTCTGAGGGAGATTATGGAGCCCTGTATCGCCAAACCCAGAGAATCTGTGGGTCCCTATGCGCCAAAG
Source organism: uncultured Lachnospiraceae bacterium (assembly GCA_947651335.1). Lineage (GTDB taxonomy): Bacteria > Bacillota > Clostridia > Lachnospirales > Lachnospiraceae > MGBC164599. The sequence continues at coordinate 1,346 of CANSYV010000334.1, read as the reverse complement.
ATTATCCAGATCCAGATTGATCCCCAGAAGATCGGTGATGTGGTAGGCCAGAGGGGGAAAACCATCAACCAGATTATTGATGAGACCGGGGTAAAGATTGACATTTCTGATGACGGCGCTGTATCCATCTGCGGAACAGACCAGGCGGGAATGGATAAAGCGGCAGAGATGGTGAAAATCATCACCACAGACTTTGAATCCGGACAGATTTTTGTGGGCAAGGTAGTCAGCATTAAAGAGTTCGGCGCATTTTTGGAATTTGCTCCTGGAAAAGAAGGCATGGTGCATATTTCCAAGATGAGCAAAGGACGCATCAACCGTGTGGAAGATGTGCTGACGCTGGGGGATAAGGTGACTGTCATCTGTCTGGGTAAAGACCGGATGGGCAGAATCAGCTTCAGTATGAAAGATGTCCCGGCCGGGGCGAAGCCGTCTATGTAAAGAGGGAAGAAAGCTGCTGCCTGCTGATAGAAAACAGTTATGCAGCAGCTTTTTGCAGTGTGTTGGGAGATTATCATGAGGAAAATTGGAAAGTTCCATAAAGTAAGTTTCGGGCGTTTCCAGGAAGACTGGGAGAAAATCTTTGGGAGAGAAGACCACATGGAGGAGATTTATCAGGGCATCCGGCTTCCGCTGCGTGCCACGGCCCTGAGTGCAGGCTATGATTTTTACGCGCCTGCTGAGATTTCTCTGAAACCGGGAGAGAGTGTGATGATTCCCACAGGTATCCGGGTGGAAATGGAAGAAGGCTGGGTTTTGACCTGTTATCCCAGAAGCGGTCTGGGAATCCGGTATCGGCTGCAGCTGGATAACACAGTGGGCATTATTGACGGAGATTATTTTTATGCGGATAATGAGGGACATATCCAGGCGAAGATGACTAACTGCAGCCAGGAGGGCAGATGTGTGTCCATACCTGCAGGCGGCGGATTTATGCAGGGGATTTTTCTTCCCTTTGGAATCACCGAAGATGACCAGGCTTCAGGCAGGAGAACAGGGGGATTTGGAAGTACGGGGATGTAAGGAACTTTCTTCAGTTCCTAATGGGCGGCAGATGTGAGGCCGTGAAAAAAAGAGAATACCGAAAAAAGAGAACCTCTTATGGTGAGATCCTCTTTTTCCCTTGTCCTGTGACCGTTTCCGTATGTTACGATTCCTCGATGGGAACCCCGGCTTTTTCTTCTTTTCTGGCGTTTTCCAGAATTTTATTAAATGCGTCGGCTGCTGCCTGGTATTCGTTATCGTCCTCGATGTTGGCTAAGATAGGGTCTCCATTTTCAGTCTTGCTGAATGCATACAGGAATACTTCTCCGTCTGCGTTATGACCCTGCTTGTCCAGGGGCAGA
>CANSYV010000333.1 GCA_947651335.1 uncultured Lachnospiraceae bacterium | reverse complement strand
AGATTAAACGGTACCAATATCCAAAACCAGACTGTTTCGGCCCGCCCCTCTTGGCGTATTTAAAATTATGGAATCCGAACATATCTGCCATAAACTTTTCCTGCTGCTGATACATCCCCGGGACTCCCAGAATATATTGTCCATTCCGGGCAATTCTGGCCAGCAGCAGGTGGCCGAACATCTGATACCCATGCTGCACAAACCGATTATTTCTCAAATTTTGATCCCTTGAATCCAAAAACTTCAGCTCACCAATTTTTATTCTCTGGCAGTCCTCCAGCACACCATCCGAAAATGGGCAGAAATTTTTAGGTTCCGGTTTTATGTATTTTTCCTGGTCATTCTTCTTCGGCCCGCGCTTTGCCGCCTGAACCGGAGGGATCTGTTCTTTTCTGTCTGCCTTTTGCTGATCTTGTCTCTGGTTCCGGCCTGGCTCCGATATAGCCGCCGCTTCCAGCTCCTGGATGGGTTTTGTATCCGGCTGCGCCGCTGCCTCCGGTTCCAGGTCTGCCTCCGGAGCCGATACCGTCTCCATCTGCTGCTCTGCCTCCGGCTCTGCTGCCAGCTGGTTATCCTCTTCCACTTGAAATTCCATTCCATACACCGGTTCTTCTTCCGCCCCGTTGTCCTCCTGCAGATCTGAAGCCCGCTCCAATTCTTGATCTACATTCTCTTCCTGCCGCTTCAATGGGGCCTCCGTCTTCCCCTGGCCGCCTTGTTCTTCACCGCCTCCCGGCAGCTCCGAAACAGGTATGGTTGTATCCAGAACATCCGTAAGTTTTACATTCTGCTCCAGCTCATCCATGCTTTCCGTCTCTACAACTCCCGCCGCCTCGCTCGTTTCTTCTCCTGAAATCATTTCTGCCGCCACTGGGGCTTTTGCAGGTGCCTCGGACCCCACATCTTCCGCTTCTTCACTTACTGGCAGTCCACTCTCCCACATCCCTGCAGGTTCTTCAGAACTCTCGTACAACATTTCCTGCCGCTGCCCCTGCTCCTCATTTTCCTCTGGGTTTATGTCTGCCACAAACGCCGTTTCATCTGCCACTGCTTCCGGCTCATTTTCTCCACTCAGTTCCTGCCGCACCGCTTCTTCAGAATCCGGCTCATCCAGCTCCTCACCAGAGTCCGGCTCATCCAAATCCATCTCCGGAACCGGTGCCTCATCAATTACCCACTCACCATCTTTTGGCTCATCCCAGCTTTCCCTGTTCTTTTCTTCTTCCGCCGGTACACTGGCATACTCTGCCATGGCCTCATTCCTCTCATCCGGCTGAAAATTTTCCATTTTCATAGGGTCATCATCCCACTGAGTTCCGTACATGGTCTGGTCGTCCCCCTGAAAGATAACACCACTTAATTCCTGCAGGCCATACTTCGCCTCACCCATCTCATTTCTGGCAAAGACCAGCTGTTCCTGTACAACACCCATTCTCACTGGACACTCAGCCAGCCTGCTCCCTTTCAGCAGTCCGTCTTCACGCTTAAACCCGTAAACAGTACAGCTGGCATTTTCATCTTTACAGATTCCTTTCAGGGATATCTGTATACTGCATGTATTCCCCCTGGCTTCAACCTTAATGAATCCCCGGTTTCCAGCCTTTTTTCCATTCTCGTATTGGTATACATAAGAAACAAAACGTCGATATGTCTGCATCTAAAACCTCCCGGAAGGATATACAATTACCATTATTTGATTATATGAAACAATGGTTTTAATATTCCTTTCTGAAGGATTTAAAATCTCCCCGCGTCATACCCTGGCACAATGGATTTCCAGCTGGAGGCCCCGATATAAGTCAATGCAAATTTTGTGGCTGATTTTCCCTTGGATGTATCCATCTTTTGAAAGACATCCCACGCATATTTCTTCGTCCCGGCAGATGCGGGATTGGAATTATCTCCATCATTTGACCACAGCCCCAGATACAGTCCCATTGCCTGTTCCGCCTGATGGTCCACATGCCTGTGAAGAATAAACGCATCCACGGAATCATTAAACTCCGCCAGATAATACGCATAGGCAATGGCTGCCGCCTGAAGCTGAGGTACATCCACCCCATACCGTTTAGACGTGAACCCCTGCTCTGACAGAATAATCCGGGTGCCGCTGCCCCACTTCTGTCTCACATAATCCGTAAAAACTTTCAGATTCTGCATACTGATACAGGGACTGTTAATATGATCAGCCGCCAGATTCCGGGAATTTGTCCAGAAGGCCGGGTCCTCCAATGGAGCCGGATAGGAATGAAACGCAATATGAAACGCCCCCATATCTCCATATGTATTCCAGTTATCCGCGAACCTTTCCAGAAATTGTTTCCCTGTATGGGAGCCCGCTGTCAGATAAGTCCACACCTGGTCCAGAGAAATATAAACCCGCGCTTTCCCATACACACTTCTTATTGCAATATAAGCCAGGCGATACGCATTCACATACAGCTTCACATTATTTGCCAGAGCGGTACTTCCCGTATAATGATAAGTCTTATAATTATTCACCTCATTTCCCAGTATCCAATTAGATATCCACCTGTTAGGTGTATACCTCTGGGCCAAAAATGTAAATACCGCTTCCCAGTGATTCCTGGCCCGGTCTCCGCTGGTATTCAGGGCATAATACCCATGGCCGGGGGCTCTGGCAGCGCTGGGAATCAGATAAGAAATATCCTCCCTCCACCGGAGCAGCAAAATAGCCGAGACAATCATCTGGTTCTGATGATAGCGCTCCAGTGTGTGGTCTATGCTTTCCACAATCCCCCGGTTAAACCAGTATGTGGTTCCATTATAACTAAAAGCTATGCCAGCCGCTTCGTTCTTTTGTTCCGGTGTGGCAATCAAATCATCCAGACAGATATTATATGCCGTATGCTTCACACCCAGGTCAACCGCGTCATCCAGATAAGCCGGATGATTGTCTCGGCTATT
>CANSYV010000332.1 GCA_947651335.1 uncultured Lachnospiraceae bacterium | reverse complement strand
TCTTTCCGTCCGGATTATGTCCGGCATGTACATTAATAACCATTCTGCTCCCATTTCCAGTTGTTATTTCGGATATTTTCATAAGAAAATGTAGTGGTGTCAAAATATGTAGTCCAGTTGGTATACATGCCGCTGTCAATATAGACAGGAAGCCCCTGCTCCCGGGCCTGGTCTACCATATCCAGGGCCTGCTCAGTGAGCCCCTGGCAGTATTGATACACAAAATGGGAAACCAGCATCTTCGCCCCTGTCTGCCTGGCTGTCTGTATGACATCTGCCAGAGAAGTAAGGTCATCGTCAGCCAGAAGCCTGGTATGTACTGCACAGACCCTGTCATATTTCGCTGCAATCTCAGCCAGTGCTGTCACTTCTTCTATGGTACATCCTGGTACATAGTCCAGCCCAAAGGAAATCCCGCAGGCGCCTTCTTGCAGCGCTTCTTCCGCCAGGGCAGCCATCCGGTCAATCTGCTGTCTGTCTGCCGCCTGGTAAAGATCGGTAAGCCCCACCGCATTTCTAAGTGGTCTCCCATGGCCCATCAGCATTGCCTGATGAATGGGAAAGCCCTGCCTCTGATGGAATTCGAAAAACTCTTTCAGATTCTCAGGACTATACCCGCAATTCCCTCCTACTGTGGTGGTAACCCCCTGACAGGCTGACAACTCAGCCGGATACAGAACCCCATCAATATGTCCATGTACATCAATAAACCCGGGAGCCACATAATATCCAGAGGCGTCAATTTCTTTCTCTGCGCTGAGGGGCTTCTCTGAAAGCACTGCTATCCTTGAACCTTCCAGCCCCACATTCAGTTTCCTGCTGGTTTTCCCCCGTGTATCTATTACCATGCCATGGTTAATGGCCATAGTCAGCATAGGCATATGCCTCTCTTTCTACCTATTATATATCATCTTTTGAATACGTTTTACATATTCCGTCTGGGAAAAAACCGCCTGGTAATCTCCCATCACCTGCCGTGCCTGCTCTGCGTGGTCTTTCAGCAGTTCATACACAGTGAGAGCCGCCAGTTTTGCCGGGGCAATCAATGCCTTATCCCAATCTGCAACAGAGAACTCTGCCCCGTGCAGCACTCCGCGAAAGCCGCCGAATGTAAAATTCACTACCGGCATCATATGTGTCAAATCACCCATATCCGTACAGGCGTTATTAAAATCATGTTCTGATACATTTCTGTATGTATAACCCTCCAGGTATTCTGCCGCCGCTGTCAGCGCCCGGTCTGCCGGACGGTAACGCACCGGCAGATACCCCTGGAGTTTTTCACGCTCAATCTTTCCGCCAAAGGCGTAAGCCGCCCCTTCAAAAGCCCTGGTAACTTTCCCGCGGACACTGTCAATAGCCTCCAGGCTCCCTGCCCGCACCTTGCTCTCCACTACCACCCGCTCAGGTACACAGTTGAGGGCTTCGCCTCCTTCTCTGACCAGTGTGTGCAGACGGACATGGTCTTCCTCCCGGAAAGTTTCCCGCATGAGGCCCATCATATTCAAGGCGCTGGATGCGATACTTAAAGCGTTGACACCTTCCCATGGCGCAACCGCCGCATGAGCGGCTTTTCCCTTTACCGTCACCAGCTCCGAGGAAAAACCGTTACTGGCCGGATTGCCCAGGTAAAAATCTTCTTCCACCGGCACCATATGGACATGTGTAGTCACGGCAATATCCGTATCTGCAAAAACTCCCAGACGTATCAATTCGGCCTTGCCTGTACCGGCAAAGCCTACTCCCTCCTGTTCCAGCCATCTCCTTTTCCGCGCGTCCACATATTCCTCCGCAGGCACCGCCAGAAAAGATACCGTTCCCTCCCAATGACGCCTTACCTCAGCATCTGACAGCGCCATGGCCGCCCCCAGCATCAGGGCCAGCTGCAGATGGTGCCCACAGGCATGGGCAATCCCGGTCTTCTTATCCGCAAAAGGATGCCCAGGACATAAAATGCCATCCAGCTCGCCGATTATTGTCACATGGGGACCCGGCCCAGTACTGAATGTCCCGCATACACCTGTCCGGCCCATTCCCTCCCGGACATCCAGACCCAGTTCTTCCAAAAATCCCCTGACCTTAGAGGCTGTGTAAAATTCACAGAACCCCCCTTCCGGATGCCGGTAAATATCTTCAGCAAAATCTATTATCTCCTGCCGATATTTGTCAATGCACGCAATTATCTTTCTTTCCATTCTAGTACTCCGTCCGCTCAAACGCTGAAATTCGACTGCTAAAAATTACAATCACTATCATACCATAAAATCTTTATTTAGCAAATAATAAAAATCATTACTTGATTTTTTTTATAAAGGTGCTATAATAGGAACATACAAATGCAGATATAGTTCATCGGTAGAATGCCAGCTTCCCAAGCTGGAGAGGGGGGTTCGATTCCCCTTATCTGCTGTATGGAAAGGCCGGAAACTGTAACAGCTTCCAGCCTTTCTTTTTTATATCTTTATATCTGCCGAATCTCATTTCTCAGCGGTCATACATTTCCTATTTTACGGAACCAGCACATTAGCATAAAATTTCTCATCTTTACTGGCCAGGCTGGCGCCTCCATCTTCATACCAATCATACACCACAGTCTCCTGTCCATCACTCCAGATCTCCGGGCAGTCATTGTCCATCCAGTCTTCTGGCCGCTTACGGCATGTCTGTTTCGATGCCTTTACCATAATCTCCTGCAGCTGTGCAAATTCCTGTTCATCCAAAATTCCCGGCTTTGCAGATATAAACAGCGGGGTACCGCTTTCTGCTATCACATCTGCCCATTGGCGGTTCAGTTTCCAGGGGATATGTTCTGTAATTCCCTTGCATTCAGACTGCCCCAGCACAGAACATTTTTTGACGTGGACGCAGACTGTGTGGGAATTACAGAACATATCCCCTGGAAACTGAACCGCCAATGGGCAGATGTGAT
>CANSYV010000331.1 GCA_947651335.1 uncultured Lachnospiraceae bacterium | reverse complement strand
CATAGAGACGGATCAGGCTGTTCACCCAGAAGGGAATGGTGAGAAAAAGCATCATCCTTTTTTTCCACTGGCTGCTCAGCTTCGCCATAAAATAGCCGAAGGGGTATCCCAGGAGCATAATAGCCAGAGTGCTGCTGAAAGCCAATTTCAGGGACTGGATAAAAGTATCCAGATACACGGGATCTAAAATCTGCCTGTAATTTTCTGTCGTAAACTTCCAGATAACTCCGTACCCTTCCTTATTCGCCGCAAAACTCAGCGCGACCATATATACCAGGGGGCCTGCCACGAACAACAGCGTAAATCCATACAAGGGCAGGACCATAAATGCCCATCCGTTACGCTTTTCTTTCATTTTCTTCCTCCCTGTCCACCAGAACTCCGCTGCCGCTGTTCCACCGAAAACAGATTTCCTGGCCCACATCGATCTGTGAGTCCATCCCCCAGCGGCTGGAGACCACACTGCTTCCGTCTGCCAGTTCAATTACGATCCGGTGCATACCGCCTACATAATTCTTCTCCGCGATCCGGCCTTTCATGCCGCAGCCGCAGTCTTCATCAAGTTCAATATTCTCACTGCGTACCGCAAGGGTCACCCTCTCTCCGGCATGGAGATGGGCCCCTCCCGTATTTACCAGAGCCTTTCCGCCGCAGGTGTCGATTACCGCCTGATCTCCCGCCAGATGGTCTACACATCCGGGAATAATATTGGCATTTCCCACGAACACAGCCACATAACTGGTCTTAGGGCGATTATAGACCTCATCCGGCGTGCCGGTCTGCTCGCACACTCCCTGGTTCATCACCACGATCCGATCAGACATATTAATAGCCTCCTCCTGGTCATGAGTGATATAGATAAAGGTAATCCCCAGCTTCTTCTGCAGCCGTTTCAGTTCCACCTGCATGGCCCGGCGCAGCTGCAGATCCAGAGCCCCCAGGGGTTCATCCAGAAGAAGTATCTTTGGATTGTTCACCAGGGCCCTGGCTATGGCCACACGCTGACGCTGACCGCCGCTCAATTCTGAAGGCCTGCGCCGCCCGAACCCTTCCAGCTGCACCAGAGAAAGCATATGTTCCACCTTTTCCTGGATCTCCTTCTTAGGGACTTTCTTAAGTTTCAGCCCGTATCCTATATTATCGGCCACATTCATATGGGGGAACAGGGCGTAATTCTGGAATACCGTGTTCACATCTCTCTGATCCGGCGCCAGACCCGTCACGTCCTTGCCTTCCAGAAGCACCTTTCCTTCATCCGGGGACTCCAGCCCGGCGATAATCCTTAAGGTGGTGGTCTTCCCACATCCAGAAGCTCCCAAAAGGGTAATGAATTCTCCCCTCCTGACAGTCAGATCGATTCCTTCCAGCACTTCCACGTCTTGGAAATGTTTCTTAATGCCGACTAATTCTAAAACCTTATCTTTCATCAATTTTCTAAATACTCCCACCTCAGATCATTAGTTTAATTTAGATATTTCCTGTTAGATCAATTATTTCTTTAAAATTTTTCCGCTTCTGGTATCCTGGTATATACCCTCCGCCACCACGCACTCTCCGTCAGCCACCACATAAAAAATACCCTCCGGTCTGGCGTCTGGCTGGCCCTGGTGGGGATAATCGGACCGGTCACAGATCTCTTCCATAGAAAATACCGCCAGATCCGCATCCATCCCCGGCTCAATACAGCCTTTCTTCTCAAATCCGAAAAGCTCCGCCGGCAGAAGGGAAGCTTTATATACCGCTTCCTCCACAGACAGCGCCTTCTCCTCCCTGACCATCTTTTTCAGATACCTGGGAAATGTTCCGGCTATCTGGGGATGCCCTTCCCCCTTCCCATAACCGCTGGTATCACTGGAGGGCATGGCATAATCCTTTTCCAGGCACTGGAGGATTTCATGCTCCGATCCTTCCTGAAGGAGAATGGCCTCATGGGGATAGTGTTCCTTCATATGCCAGAATAATTCCTCATCCATCACCCGGCCCTTATACCGGCCAGTAAGGACAATCATCTGCTCCCACTTCCACTGGCAGGGAAAGATATTTTCATAAGAAAATGTGGTGGTATCAAAATATGTGGTCCAATTGGTATACATACCACTGTCAATATAAAGGGACAGACCTTTTTCCCGGGCCCGGTCCACCATTGCCAGCGCCTCGTCCGTCAGCCCCTGACAGTACTGGTACACAAAATGAGAAATCAGCATACGCGCCCCGGTCTCCCCTGCCACCTCTATGATCTCCGCCAGGGAAGTCAGGTCATCGTTATTCAAAAGCCTGGTATGCACTGCGCAGACCCGGTCATATTTCGCCGCCGCCCTGGCCAGCGCCGTCACCTCATCTTTGTCACAGCCCGGCACATAGTCCAGACCGAAAGAAATGCCCCAGGCGCCCTTTTCCATGGCTTCTTCCGCCAAAGAGACCATCTCCTCGATCTGCTGCCGGTCCGCCTTCTGGTAAAGATCCCTGATCCCCACAGCTCTGCGCAAAGGTCTCTCATTCCCCACCAGCATTGCCTGATGAATGGGAAATCCCTGCTCCTGATAATATCCAAAAAAATTTTCCAGCTCTGCCGGTCCGCATCCGCAATTGCCCCCCACCGTAGTGGTAACTCCCTGACAGGCCGACAGCTCCGCCGCGTACAGATCCCCGTCAATATGTCCATGTACGTCAATGAATCCGGGGGCAACATAAAGCCCAGAGGCATCAATCACCCGTTCCCCTTGAAGGGGCGTCTCAGACAGTGCCGCGATCCGGGGGCCTTCCAGCCCTATATGCAGCTTTCTGCTGACTTTCTTTCGTGTATCAATGACCGTGCCATGGTTAATAGCCATAGTAAGCATAGGCATACGCCTCTCTTTCTACCTATTATACTAGGTAATTGCGAAACTGCTTTCTATCGTTACGAGTCTGTACAGAATAAACAAATGGCCGCTCAAAATCGTTTTAAATT
>CANSYV010000330.1 GCA_947651335.1 uncultured Lachnospiraceae bacterium | reverse complement strand
GTCTGCCCCTGCAGATTATAGTGGCAAACGAATTGGAGGAAGAAGAATTTCTGAGCTTAAAAATGCTGATGCCAGGGGTAAAGGAGAAGGAAATCCGGAAATTTCTGGCATATATGAGAACATTGGAGAAGCCGGGAGATAAAAGAGATGCGGAAGCAGTACTGCGTGTCAGTGTGTCGGCGAATGTAGAAGTGTATAAGTGTGCAGGGAGGGAAGACGAAATGGTGAATCAAGTGGTGTGGAGATTGTTTGGGGATGAAATAGAGAAAGCAATAGCAGATGAAAAAATTTCAGATATTAAAAGTATCATGGAAAATTTCCATCTGACTGCACAGGAAGCAATGAATGCATTAAACATTCCCCCACATAAACAAGCTGAGTATGAAGAAAAGCTATCATACTACAGCAAAAGAAAACAGGTGTAGCCAAAAAAATACCGGGCAGGCAGTCATTTACTGCGGCCCGGTATTTCCGGATACTTGGACACTGCCCAGATGGGCCCGCCGTATCTGCAGGGGTTCATAGCTTCTTCAATGATCAGATTGGGGTCCCAGGATTTGGTGGTATTTTCCAGACTCTGGGGGTCTACAATCTGCAGAGTTCCGTCATCCGCAGCCCCTGTGACCAGTATAAAATGTCCGCTGTCTGTGAAATGTCCCGGTCCCATGAGCAGAACCAGTATTTTGTCAAGACCGAGAGCGCCTCTGATGTTTTCCGGGGTGAGGGCGATCTGGCAGCTTTCTACCCGCAGGCCGAACAGAGACAGTCCTTCCGGCACCAGATTGTGGCAGGAGCCGTGTCCAGGGGAGTGATAGCCATGGTCTTTTGACCAGGCGGCCATATCCACAGGCGTCACAGTGTGCTCCGTGAAGCTGTTGACCACCATGGCAAGAGCGGTGGGGCCGCAGCCGTAGGAGGTAAGGGGGTCCTGCCCTCCCCACAGATAGCCAGCCCATCGGGAGTCATGCTGGTTAAAATAAGTCATAAATCCCATGCCTGTCGGAATCGTGCCCACATAAGTCCCGTCTTCTAAAAGCTGTAGAGGTTCGCCCTTTGGCGCGGGTTTTGCCGTGGGTGTGGGTTCCGGCGTTGGTTCCGGTGTGAGAATGGGTGTAGGCTTTGGCGTGGGTGTTGGTGTGGGACCGAACTCTTTTAAAATCGGATTATGTTTCTTTTTGGGAAAAGAACTGGCGGCCATCTTCGTTGAAAGAGGAAGATATCCGGCGGTACACACAAAAATCAATGCCAGTGGAAGGCAATGCTGCTTCAAAAAAACACCTATACGGTCAAATTTTATTTTCATGGCAGTACACCTCCATAGAAAACTTGAATGATCATCTGAACACGCAATTTTCACAAGAATAGTTTTGTTATCTACTTGGAATTATTATAACATGTATGGTAAAATAAAACCAGTATAGTATTTCAACATATCCCCACAGCAGGAGAGGCCATGCAGATTGTTTTTGACCATGTTACAAAAAAGTTCGATGAGGGCAGTATAGGTCTGGAGAAAGTTTCCTTTGAGATTCAGAAAGGGGAATTTGTTTTCGTGATCGGAAAGAGCGGTGCCGGAAAGAGTACGCTGCTGCGGCTGCTGACAAAACAAATGAATGCCACCAGTGGAAATATTTATGTAGATGACCAGTCATTAGGGCGGCTGAAACAAAAAGAAGTTCCCTATTTCCGCAGGAAGTTTGGGATTATGGATAAAGAGACAGGACTTCTGGACTATATGGATCTCTATCACAATGTGGAGCTGGCGCTGATAGCCACGGAGCAGCCGGAAGCGTCCATGCGGCCGAAAGTTTTAAAGGCGCTGAGCGTTATGGGGCTGCGGGGCAAAGAGGATTATCTGCCTGTGGAGGTGTCCATTGGAGAGCGGGCCAGGGCAATGCTGGCAAGAGCCATTGTCACAAATCCGTCCATTTTGGTGCTGGATGAGCCTACGGCGAACCTGGACCCAGGGCTGGCATGGGATATTATGTCGCTGGTGGAACAAATCAATAGAGCTGGGATTACGGTGATTATGGTGAGCCATTCGGAAGACCTGGTCAATGTGATGCACAAGCGGGTGCTGACTCTGGTGTCAGGGGCACTGGTGTCTGACGCCAGGAAAAGCGGGTATGACTTTAAGGCCATGGATGTTTTCACCCACCGCAAAGTGATGCGCAGGCGTTACGGCAGAGATTACGATATTCTGGAACCAGTGGACAAAAAATCCTTTTTGGGAAGCCGATAGGGTTATATTTTATATGTGAAAGTCGATATATATAATGAGAAAGGCTGGATTCTATATATGCAAAATATGATTTCCGCGTAAGAGACAGCAGGAAAACGGCCGGATAACAGTAAATGGCGCAGTTTTTCGTTACAGTTTCCAAGCGGATGAAGGAAAGGAGAGATGTTTATGGCAATCAGTGGTATTGGATCATCCTTCAATAACATGTACAGTCTGCAGAATAATTATAATAACTACAGACTTCAGATGGCACTTGCCAAGAGTGGACTTTCTAACGCCAACAGAACCACTGCCGGGACCGGCACCAGCACTGGAACCAGCGCAGCAGCCAACGGATCTGTTGACTTTTTAAAACGGTATAATACAGTAATGTCTGACCTGATGTCTTCTGCAAATGCATTGATGGGAACCAACACATCAGGGGTTATGAATGATCTGAGTGTGTCCAGTTCCGATACAGATGTGGCACAGGCCAGCATTCAGTACAGAACCAGAACTATGACAGCCAAGGATATGCAGGTGGATGTGCTTCAGCTTGCACAGGCACAGCAGAACACAGGCAATGAGGTTATGGGTGCCCAGGCGGCAGAGGGGAACATGAGCTTTCAGATTGAATCTGCCCAGGGCGGTGTGATCAATGTGAATGTGAATTCCCTCTATGACGATGGAACCACTAAGTCTAACCGTCAGATGCTGAGAGAAGCAGCTCAACAGATCAAC
>CANSYV010000329.1 GCA_947651335.1 uncultured Lachnospiraceae bacterium | reverse complement strand
AACAATGGTTACCCCGGCGTCTCCCTCGCCGAATTCTCCCAGGTGGAATTCTTTTTCCTGGGCACTCCCACCCAGTAGTCTTTCCGCTCCACAGGTGTAAAACTGCACACCACCAGGAAATTGTTCCTCTTAGTGGGCGATTTTCTCACAAAACTGAAAATACTTCTGTCTCCGTCATCTTTGTTAATCCACTCAAATCCGTCCGGGTCATGGTCTGTGGCGGAAAATGCCGGATAACGGCTGTACAGGCGGATCAGCTGGCGCACATAAGACTGAAGCTCCTGATGGCGTTTCTCTCCCAGCAGATACCAGTCCAGTTCCCGGGCTTCGCTCCATTCCTGCAGCTGGCCGAACTCCTGTCCCATAAACAGCAGTTTCTTGCCTGGATGGGCAAACATAAACGCATAACCCGCTTTCAGGTTCTGGAATTTCTCGTCTAAATCCCCTGGCATCTTATTCACCATGGAACATTTCAAATGTACCACTTCGTCGTGGGACAGCACCAGAATATATTTCTCACTGTAAGCGTAAACCATGGAGAAATTCATTTTATGATGATTATATTTCCGGAAATACGGGTCCAGCTTCATATACTCCAGGAAGTCGTTCATCCAGCCCATATTCCATTTCAGGCTGAATCCCAGACCTTCGTCCTCCACATCTCCGGTGACTTTCGGCCAGGCTGTGGACTCCTCCGCAATCATCATGGCCCCTTTGTTGCGCCCCAGTACGCAGGAATTCAAATGCTTGAAGAAGTCAATGGCCTCCAGGTTTTTATTATCCCCGTATTTGTTGGCCACCCACTGTCCGTCCTGCTTGCCGTAATCCAGGTACAGCATAGACGCCACTGCGTCCACCCTGAGACCGTCCACATGAAATTCCTCAATCCAGTACAGGGCATTGGCGATCAGGAAATTTCTCACCTCATTGCGCCCATAATTAAATATCTTCGTGCCCCAGTCCGGATGTTCCCCCTGCCTGGGGTCCGCGTGCTCATAGCAGGCAGTGCCGTCAAACTCAGCCAGCCCATGGGCGTCTTTCGGAAAATGGGCGGGAACCCAGTCCAGAATTACGCCGATTTTATGCTTATGAAGGTAATTCACCAGATACTTGAATTCCAGAGGACTCCCATAGCGGGATGTGGGGGCATAATAGCCTGTCACCTGGTATCCCCAGGAGCCGTCAAAGGGATGCTCCGCGATGCCCATCAGCTCCACGTGGGTATATCCCATCTCTTTCACATAGTCCACAAGGGCCTCGGCAAATTCCTTGTAATTGTAAAATCCATCCTCATTATCCGGTGTGATGGGGTGCTTCTTCCAGGAACCGGGATGCACTTCATAGATCACCAGAGGCTCCTTCTCCACATCAAAGCTCTCCCGCTTTTTCAGCCAGATTCCGTCGCCCCAGTCGAACTTACTGATATCCGCAATCCTGGACGCATTTCCCGGCCTGAACTCTGCCTCGTTTGCATAGGGGTCCGCTTTGTAAAGCTGTTCCCCATGGGCGCCTTTAATAAAGAATTTGTAGAGCTGTCCCTCACATGCCCCTGGCACAAAGGTCTCATACACGCCGATTGCTCCCACCTTGGTCATGGGATGGGCTGAGGTATCCCACTCATTAAACTCTCCAATCACGTGCACTTCCTGGGCATTGGGCGCCCATACGGCGAAATACACTCCTTCCCGCTTTCCCACTGTCATGGGGTGGGCTCCCAGCTTCTTATAGATTTCATAGTGGGTGCCCTGCCCCAGCAGATATTGATCTAAATCTGAAAATTTGTAATTCTTTCCCATGCGCTTCTCTCCTGTTTCAAAAAGTTTTCAAACATCATCCTTTGAATAAAACTTCTTCCACCAGAGCCGCTGCATCCTGAATGCAGTCAGGACAGGAACGCAGTGCCTTTCCCGTCTGAACACCTTTCAATTCCTTACAAATCACAGACTGGTTCTTCTCCATAAATTTCTCAATGATTTCACCGGACAGTTTACAGGACTCGCCGGAACTGTCAGGAGCCTGCAGATTTCCCGTGCTGTTCTTCATACCAGCCAGCACACAGGCCGCGGATACCGCCCCGCAGGTTCCCTCCATACGTCCCATGCCTTTCCCCAGCGCCTCTGTCATCTGGAACATGATCTTCTCATCCACACCTACCATATCGCAGTAAGTGCATGCCACAGACTGTGCACAGTTATACCCTTGTTTACGTTTTTCCAAAGTTTTCTCTACTCTTGTATCCATAATCATTTCCTTTTCATTTGAAATAGTATTTTTATTCATATTTTAAGCCATATGCCGCAAAACTTCAAGTATTTACTTCAAGAATTTATTCTTCTTCCACCCTTTTTACCAGCAGCAGCGGACGGTAGGGGGGCACCTCCTGTTCCTCCAGCTCATTGAGCTGGCAGATATCTTCCACTGTGGTGTAAAAAGATTTGGCAATATCCCACAGTGTATCCCCTGGCTGCACCATATACACAGTAATTCCAGGCATGCTCTGGATCTTCTCCATATTCAGAGGGTGTTCCTCGATTTCCTGAATAATATACTCCTGCTGCCGGTTCAGAATCAGCGCGTTCAGATTCAGAACAATTTTCACTTCAATCTCATTGCTGTCCACCATGGTGGTAGACAGCTGTTCCAGATCTGTGTGGAGATGATAAATGCAGTGCTCATCAATGCCCACAGCTTCAATCACATGGGAAAAAGGAACCATGGCCTCCATAGAATAAAACGGCATAGAATCATCGCTGACAATATACAGGACTTTTACAGAAACCACGCCTTCCACCAGCACCCCGTTTTCCACAATCTGAGTGCTGTCCACTTTCACACAGCCCTGGCTGTGGCAGATCTGCAGGATTTTCCCCTGGACTTCCCGCACCTGGATACGCTCTCCAATTCTGCACTTGGAGAAATTTTTCACCAGAAGGCTGTCGAGAGGTTCCTGGCTTCCCCTGGTGACACATTCTTTC
>CANSYV010000328.1 GCA_947651335.1 uncultured Lachnospiraceae bacterium | reverse complement strand
TTTCACCTGTGGGGTGGTTTCAGGAGCAGACAGCGGGGATTGCTTTCTATCAGATGGTGGAAGAACTGGAACAGGAGTTTGATTCCAGGAAAGAGGATCTGGTGGAGAAACTGGGCCTGCTGATGCAGTATATTTTCCGCCCGGAGAATCTGAGAATCAGCTTCACAGGCGTGGAAAAAGAGCGCAAAAGCGTGATGGATCTCACAGAGAAGCTGAAAAAAGCTTTGTATACTGGGGAAATATCGGTGAAAGAGGAGCGGGGGAAAAATCCCTGGCGCAATGAGGCATTCCAGACAGCAGGCCAGGTGCAGTACGTGGCCCAGGCCGGGAATTTCAAAAAACAAGGGTGCAGGTATACCGGTGCCCTGAGCATTTTGAAAGTGATTTTAAGCTATGACTATCTGTGGAATCAGGTGCGTGTAAAAGGCGGCGCTTACGGGTGCATGAGCGGATTTAGGAGAAACGGGGAGGGATTTTTCGTTTCTTACAGAGATCCCAATCTGGGAAAAACACTGGAGGTATTCCGGGGGATTCCAGAGTATCTGAAAAACTTTCAGGCGGATGAACGGGAGATGACCAAGTATATCATCGGAGCCATCAGCGGCAAGGATGTGCCAATGACTCCCCAGATGAAAGGCAATATCTCCACTTCTGCCTATTTTACGGGGGTAACAGAGGAAATGAGACAAAAGGAACGAGATGAGATATTAGATGCTTCAGTAGAAGATATCCGGTCGCTGGCCAATCTTGTGGACGCTATTTTGAAGCAGGACTGGGTGTGCGCAGTGGGCAGTGAAGAGGCAATCGAGAAAGAAAAAGAATTCTTTGAGGGGATTAAGCACCTGACGAAAGGGAAAAAGTGATAGAAAATATGGAAAAAAAATCAGGGTTCGCGGCGATTATCGGCCGTCCCAATGTGGGGAAATCTACCATGATGAACCAGTTAATCGGCCAGAAGATTGCCATCACTTCGAAGAAGCCCCAGACCACCCGGAACCGGATTCAGACGGTCTATACCGATGAGCGGGGACAGATTGTGTTTCTGGATACACCGGGCATACACAAGGCAAAGAATAAGCTGGGGGAATATATGGTGCAGGCGGCCAGCCGGACCATTAAGGAAGTGGACGTGATATTGTGGCTGGTGGAGCCTTCCACCTATATCGGGCCGGGGGACAGGCATATCGCCGCCCAGCTGGAACAGGTGAAAGTTCCGTTATTTCTGGTGATCAATAAAGTGGACACCATTAAGAAGGAAGAAGTTCTGCCCATTATCGACGCTTACCGCAGTCTGTGTGATTTTCAGGAGATCATCCCCATATCAGCTCTGAAAGGACAGAACACCAAGGATGTGGTGGACAGCATTTTTTCCTATCTGCCCCAGGGGCCGCTGTACTATGATGAGGACACGGTCACAGACCAGCCCATGCGGCAGATTGCGGCGGAAGTCATCCGGGAAAAATCGCTCCATGCACTGGATGATGAGATTCCCCACGGCGTTGCTGTGGTCATAGACATTATGAAAGAAAGAAAGGGCGGCCGTCTGGTGGATATAGAGGCCACTATTGTCTGTGAGAAAGAATCCCATAAGAGAATCATCATCGGAAAACAGGGCTCCATGCTGAAAAAAATAGGCTCCAATGCCCGGTATGAGCTGGAGCATGAGCACATGCCAGGACAGCAGGTGAACTTAAAATTATGGGTGAAAGTCCAGAAAAACTGGCGGGACAGTGATTTTCTCATGAAAAACTTTGGATATGAAAAGAAAGAAGTGTAAGGTGTGGGCAACAGTATCACGGTAACAGGCATGGTGCTTTCCTCCATGCCTGTGGGGGATTATGACAAACGGCTGGTGCTTCTCACAAAAGAAAGAGGGAAGATTACCGCATTCGCAAAAGGCATCCGGCGTCCCAGCAGCCATCTTCTGGCCGCCGGGAATCCTTTTGTCTTCGGCACATTCCAGCTGTATGAGGGCAGGAGCAGTTACAATCTGCAGCATGTGTCCGTGCGCAGCTATTTTACAGAGCTTGCGAAAAAACAGCCGGAGATCTACTATGGGTTTTACTTTCTGGAGCTGGCAGATTATTATGGCCAGGAAAATGCCGACGAGGGCGCAATGCTCAATCTTCTGTATCTCACCCTGCACGCCCTTATGAACCCCAATATGGACAATCCTTTGATACGGAGGATCTTTGAACTGCGCACACTGGTTATCCAGGGGGAATATCCCCAGCTGGGAGCCTGTGTATCCTGCGGGACAAAGGAAAACCTGGCCGCTTTTTCCTGGAACAGACACGGAATCCTGTGCAGAAGCTGCGGGCTTCAGGTACCGGATGCGGCTGGCCTGGACGCGGCTGGTGTGTATGCCCTGCAGTACATAGTGTCAGCTCCGCTGCAAAAGCTGTATACCTTTGCCGTGAAGCCAGTGATACAGGGACAGCTGGACCGGGTGGCTGGCAGACTGATGGAACAGGCCCTGGACCGGAAGATTAAGAGCCGGGAGATTCTGGAGGTTATGAGTTCTTAGAGCGTGTCTTAAAAATGCTTTATGTCAACCGTGCGTCACAGTTTGTACCCAAAGGGTATAATATGAGAGATTTGCTCCGAATGAAGACGGCGCAGCGGGCTGCGTCAACTGAATGAGGGGTAAATCTCCCACAAAGCGGGGCGTGCGGGTGGCGTGAATGATTTTTAAGACACGCTCCAGGGCGTGCAGTTTGAAAAGAAAGCAGGTGGAGTGATTGAACATTGTGGACATGCACTGTGATACCATCAGTGCGTTATACCGGATGAAAAGGGAAGGAAAAGGAGAGCATCTGTCCTTGAACAGCCTTTCTATAGATTTGGAAAAACTGCAGGCAGGAAATTACTGTCTGCAGAACTTTGCCATATTTGTAAACATGGAGCGGACAGCAGATCCGTTAAAAACAGCTCTTGACATGATTGAGCTGTATGAACAGGAAATCCAGCTGTGCGGCGGG